>NZ_JBFHFD010000844.1:0-3155 GCF_041583735.1 Novipirellula sp. | reverse complement strand
AAGCGGAATTTGGCGGCACGCCATCATTGTGATGCAGGTTGCGATGGGGCACACCGCTAATCGGCCCCGCAGCACTTGAATCGCCCCGCGGCACTTGAATCGAAGGGGCGAAGCTCGCCAAGAGCAATTCGCCCCGGGGCGGCTAGCCTGCGGGAATGTTAGTGACTTTCGCTATGACCGCACCCTTTTTCGATTGATGAACACCCGGCCATAGCTCTGGCGGGTGGCTGGCTTCCGATTTGCCTGATCCGCAAAAAAAAATCCTTGGCGAGGATGAATCCGGTTTAGTTCTGCCTTCCCTACAGCCGATAGTATTAGCACCATGGATTGGGAGGGTGGAACGATCGGTGTCATCGTTCCATTTTTGATGGGCCATGGTGAGGCAGGGAGGGCTTCACCATGGCCCTTCTCTTTTGCGCTATGAGAATAGCTTCTCGATGATGGTTCCGTTGCGAACCAGTGTGATCGGACGGCCCGTGCTGGAGTCGTATTCGAGCGTCGGGTCGATCCCCAGGTTGTGATAGAAGCTGGCGGCCACATCATCGGGCGTAATGGCTTCGTGGCGTGGTCCCGCGGCGGTGTCATCGCTTTCGCCAATCACTTGGCCACCACGCACCGCACCACCGGCCATCAGCATGAACATGCATCGAGGGTAGTGATCGCGGCCCCCTTCGGCACTTCGCTGGTTGATTTTCGGAGTCCGGCCAAACTCACCTGTCACAAAGACGGCGGTTCGTTCGAGTAAACCACGTTGCTCAAGACCATTGAGAAGTCCGCTTAGCCCCGCATCAAGCTTAGGCAAGTTGTTCTCTTTCAGCTTGGTAAAGTTATCTTGGTGGGTGTCCCAGCCGCCGAGCTGAACATTGACAAGACGTACGCCTGATTCAACCAATCGCAGTGCGAGCAGACAACTTTGGCCGAACGATTCTTCACCAAATTGTCTTGCAAAACTCTCGGGTTCTTTGCTGATATCAAACGCTTCTCGCGCACGCGATGAGGTGATCATCGAATAAGCTTGTTCGCCAAATTTGTCCAATCCCTCAAGCAGTTGGTCGTTCTTTTCCAGGTTGGCGAAGCGACGATCAAGTTTTTTGAGCAATTGTTGGCGACGTTTCACTTCGTCCACTCCGATTCCTCCGGCAAGTGAAATGCCGCGTACCGAGTAGGGTTGGCCAAACTGCGGCGTCGCGTTGGTCTCCAGAGCGGCATAGCGAATCCCCAGGAAGCCAGGGCCGTGGCCGCTGCGAGGCACTGCGACTTGGCTAGGAATATCACCATCGGATGGATTCTCTTTGCTTAACACGGCGCCGTAGCTTGGGTAATCAAGCGAGGGAATCGGTTTGCTGCCCGTGTTCACGTACTCGCGTCCGAGTTGATGAGCCGCCAAGGTGTGGCTGACGCCGCGAAGAATGGCATACTTGTCGGCACAGCCTGCTAGCTTCGGCAGATGCTCCGAGATCTGGATGCCAGGAACATTCGTGGCAATCGGCTTGAACGTTCCGCGAACCGTGTCCGGGGCATTGGGCTTGGGATCGAACGTATCGATATGCGACGGACCGCCGTTGAGTTCGATAAAGATCGCGCGATCAGCACGACCCGATTCCACCTGCCCCGCGCTGGCCATTCGCATGTAGTTTGCCAGCGTAAAGCCGCCGAGTGAAAGTGCACCCACTTTGAGCATGTCACGACGTTTCATGCCATCACACGTTGAATGAATTTCCATAGTTATCGACTCTGTAACGGGGGGAGAGAAAGGAACGGGGATGAAGGAAGCGACTCAATTTGCAGCATGAGGTTTAGTGAGTGATGATGAATTCTTTGGTATTCACCAATGCCCACATCAACGATTCCATTCCATTGGCAGGCGTTTCGGACTCGTTGATAAACGTTTCGGCAATCTCGCGTTCCTCGTCATCGGGGAAGCGGCTGAGCGTGCGAAGGTAGGCGTCGTCGACCAGCTTCGACACGGTGTTCGAAGCGGCTTTATTTGCGGCCTTGGTAGGTTCCAGCTCTCGCCACGATTTGGGGTTGGCAATCAGCGAGTCCAAAGAAGGCATTTCAAAGTCGAATTGCTCGAACTTGTTCGCCATTCGTTTGTATTCTTTTTCGATTTGGTCGCGCGTTTTCTTTTGTCGCTCTGTGGGGAGCGAGTTGTATTTGGTGACCCGGTTGATGATCATTTTGCGGTAATTGTCCGCAGCACGCACTGCGGCCGCTTGCTTCGGATCCACTCGCTGACTGGGGCCCGGCACTCCGAGGGCTTCACATGCCTGAGCGACCCAGCCGTTTTTGTCGGAGAGCCGTTTGTGCATGTCGGCATCGTTGCGTAGGTAGATCGATTGCAGCAGACTCGGAGAATCGCTGCGATCGCAATCGCAATTGGATTCACGAGTGGATTGTCCGAACACTTCCAGAGCAAAGTTTTTCTGATTGCGATTTTGAGCAATGCCTTCGGCGATCGCCATTTCGCTCACTTCGCCGCGAAGCTGGCTTGCCTTGTCATCGGAACCCGTCGCCAAGACAACAGCATCGTAGACCACTTCGGCAGGCAGTCGTCGTGGGATGTGACGCGAAAAATTGACGCGGTCGTGAAGGTTGGTGTCGTTGGTTTCCGCGCTTCGAGCATAGGTTTCGCTATTGGCGATTTCGCGATGAAGCCATTTCAGGTCAAAGTCTTGGGCAATGAACTCGCTGGCCAGATAATCCAGCAGCGGTGCGTTGCTCGGTGGGTTGGCAAGGTTCATGTCGTCCGAAGGGTCGACGATTCCGCTGCCGAAATAGTTGGCCCAGACGCGATTGACGATCGCTTTGGCAAAGTACGGATTGTCTTTGTCGCGAAGCCACTGCATCAGCGCCGGGCGAGGGTCTTTGTCAAGCGTGACCGGTTCACCCTGGCCAAGAATGGTGCCGGTGGGAAGTTTCAGTTCAGGAACCTTTTGTCCCTTTTTCTTTGCGATCGCTCGCGCCCGTTTTGCTTTGTCCGACGCGCCACGCGTGTTCACAAGTAACTCGCCAAACGGAACGACTTTGCCCTTCTGGGCCGCAGTGTAGACGGCTTTGCGAAGCTCGCCATTATTGAGTTTCTTGCCATCGGTGATGTCCTTTAACAGTTCGTCGCGAACCGCTTTGGCATCCGGAGAAACTTGGTTTTGGTT
>NZ_JBFHFD010000843.1:0-3156 GCF_041583735.1 Novipirellula sp. | reverse complement strand
GCTCATCGAGAAAAATGAGCACAGGAGTGCCAACGTGAAACTTGAAAACAGTACCACCGTGGTTGAAAAGCAGTCAGCCGCGCCGACGTGGTCCGAGGAGCCTTGGGATCGGGTGAAAACGGCGATCAATCAGCGGCAGCCGCATTTGGATTCGCGCGACATGAAGACGTTGCCGCGAAATGTGAAGGCAAGCAGTCAGGGAAACGATTTAAGCGAACGTAAGTGAACGAGGGATGTCCGATGAGAACGGATGGGTTTGATATTTTCGGTGCCAGCGACATCGGCAAAAAACGCGAGGAGAATCAAGATCATTTCATGGTTGCCGATTTACGGCGTCAGCTTACCGTTCGGCAAACGGACATTCCGGAAAAGCAAAACGCGGAACTGTTCGGGTGTCAGCAAGGAAGCATCATGGTCGTGGCCGACGGCATGGGGGGGCATCAGAGCGGCGAGCAAGCGAGCCATACGGCAATCGAAGCATCGGCAAAATACGTGCTCGATATGATGCATTGGTTCCTGAAACTCTCGGCCGACGACGAGCAAGAGTTTCTCGACGAATTGTCGGATTGTTTGAAGTCGGTGCAAAAGAAAATTTGGTCCGCGGGTGGACCCGGCGGGCGACGCATGGGGACCACCGTGACGATGGCCTATCTGTTGTGGCCGCGGATGTTCGTCGTTCATGCCGGCGACAGTCGGTGCTATCTGCTCCGCGATGGTCAGTTTCAACAGCTGACAACGGACCATACCATCGCCCAGCAGTTGATTGATTCCGGCGGCATGTCACCCGACGATGAGGCTGTCAAGAACTGGCGACATGTGCTTTGGAATTGCGTTGGCGGGAGTGAAAAACAGGTTCGTCCGGAAGCGGTTCGATGCCGCCTGCAACACGATGACGTGCTGGTTTTGTGCAGCGATGGCCTGACAGGGATGTTGAATGACGAAACGATTCGTCTGATCATTTCATCGGCTGACAACAGCGAGCAGGCCGTTGGCCGTTTGATCGACGAGGCCAACCGTGCAGGGGGCGAGGACAATATCTCAGTCATCGTTTGCCGAATTGATCGACCGGACGATTGCGATAACGACCAACCGGTCGGAGCGTTCGACACAACCATCGTGTAGCAACAAAGGTGTCAGGACTCTTTTTCTGCCTTTTGCTTAGCTGGCTGCTTTTTCCGGGGGCGTCCTCGGGGGCGTAGCGTGGACTCCAGGTCGAGACGTCTCGCGATTGACTCGACCCACGTTTCATCGCCGTAGGGGCTTCCGCGTCTGACGCTCCACCGAATCGCTTTCAGTTCGTCCTCGGTGAGTGGTTCGTTGACCCGTTGCGACCAATTTGGCAAACGTGCAATCGGCCAGGGTGACAGAAGTTTCGGTTCGGGCTCAGGCTTGGCGAGCCAACGGGCGAGTGATCCCCATTTCCAATCCTCTGCCCGATCGACCAAGTTCGCCCGTAGAGCATTTCGCTCCACATACCTGCAGACTGTGAAGAAATGTTCGTCATCTTGCATCGGAAAGCTCTTGAATCTTCCCTGGTAGATATGTCCTTCACCGGCACTGCCATAATGTGCATGCAGGCGCATGGTGTGTGTCAGAGAAACCCACCGCAAGAAGTTGCTCATTCCGCCATCCTGGGTCGGGCTGAGCACAAAGTGCCAATGGTTTGGCATCAATTGGTAGGCAAGGATTTGACAGGGGTAAAGACTCAGCCCGTCGGCAAGGATCCGCTCAAAGGCGTCGTAGTCCTCTGGTTTATGAAAAATATCCGCGCGAGCGTTCCCGCGGTTCAGCGCGTGATAAATGCCACCGGCTTCGTCAGCACGTTTTGGTCGTCCCATTGCGATAGCCTAACAGACCTGAATGACCGAAAAAAGAGTCCTGACACCTTTTGTCACTCTGTCACTCCGAAAAAAGAGTCCTGACACCTTTTGTCACTCGTGTTGTCGTCTTCGATGTGGGTTATGTTAGTCGCACGAATCAACGACAAATTTAATCCATGCGTTGGGGCGAACCAGAATGAAGTAGCGATTGTGGTCGCAATTCACAGTCCGCTACGTGTGGGTCGGTCCAGAATGCATCCTGGTGTCGAGAACAACACGCGAGTTTTGAACCGGTGACCGCGCACTGCCCGCCTCAATATGGAGTCTTCTGATGTCTGCCTATACTGCCGAAGTGATTGGAACCATGATGCTGATCCTGTTTGGCAACGGCGTGGTGGCGAACGTTGTTCTCGCCCGCACCAAGGGAAACGACGGCGGCTGGATTGTCATTGCCGCGGGTTGGGGCATCGCCGTGTTCGTTGGGGCATTTTGTGCCAGTGAGTTCAGCGGGGCACACCTCAACCCGGCAGTGAGTGTCGCGATGGCGGCAGCCGGAAAACTGAGCATTGTTGACGCTGGTTATTACGTCGTGGCTCAGTTCATTGGTGCGATGCTGGGAGCGGCACTGGTCTATTTGTTCTATCGCGAACACTTTAACGTCACCGAAGACGCTGATTCGAAACTGGCGTGCTTTTGTACCGCGCCGAACATTCGCAAGTCCGGACAAGCGTTCTTTTGCGAAGTTGTCGGCACTTTCGCGTTGATCCTGCCCATCTTTCTGATGGCGACACCGAGTCTGATTCAAGGCGAAGCACCGTCCGATTCCGACCCGGTGTTGGGTCTTGGTTCACTCGGATTGCTGCCCGTTGGGCTGCTCGTTTTCGGAATCGGTTTGTCACTCGGCGGAACCACCGGCTATGCGATCAACCCGGCTCGTGACCTGGGGCCGCGTCTGGTGCACGCCCTGCTACCCATCAAGGACAAACGCAATAGCGATTGGGGCTATGCGTGGGTCCCCGTGATGGGGCCATTGCTGGGAGCGGTGTTGGCAGCGCTGCTGTACCGCTTCGTGCTGTCGAGTTAGTCTTGCCCGTTTTACGTTCGAATTGAAATAGAGTCCGCCACGGGCCAGTGGCCCACCGCTTAGACTTCAACATTATCATAGGTCATTCGCTTCATGTTCCATCGATGCTACTTCGTCACGTCACTCGTCATCGGATTGACGCTCTCGCTCTCGGTTTCACCCGCGTTGTCTCAGGATGGCGGAGGCGGGGAACTCGGATTGAATGCGGTGAAATGCGACGGTGACTATCAACATCATTTACAAGGCGTTTGT
>NZ_JBFHFD010000842.1:0-3156 GCF_041583735.1 Novipirellula sp. | reverse complement strand
GGAGGCGCTGTGTGGCTCCGTTTTGTCGGTCTCGGGATGGAGCTCGCTGGAATTACACTGCTGTTCGCCGGCATCGGTTATTGGATCGACGCTTGGCGAAACCACGATCAAATGTACGCCACCGCGTTGAGCACGATGTTGGGGTTTGGATTGGCAATGGCACGGTTCGTCGTCAAAGCCTCCTCGACCCAGTCCTGATTGCTGGCCCACGGCCTAAATCGTTGAGTATCGCCCAGAATTGGTGAAAACCAGCCAAGTGGTACAACCCTGCGAATACTGATGACCGTATATTGGAAGCGAAATCGACTTCGCTTTTGAGTAAACTTTTGAAAAAGACGTGACGATCCTAACTCCAACTCGACGATCGCCTAGTTCTCCGGACGTTTCCGATTTGTATCGGCAGACGTTGGGTTGGGTGGTCGCTGCCTGGTTGCTTGCGACCGCAGTCGTGATGACGGTCGTTGGGCTTCGGGACGCCGATCGTAGTGGCGATGTGATTTTTGTCGCTTTGATGAGTGGCGTGATCGCATTGGTGTCAATGTTGCCCGGGCTGTGTCTGCGGTGGGCCAAGGCGATCAAGTCGCGATTTGATTCTCGGGGTACCGCAAGTCGCTCAGGTGCTCGTCAGTCAGTCGATCCGTTTGGTGATTTTGTGCTGGCTTCCGGGATGGGGATGATCTTTCGGTTATTTGGGACGGTTGCACTGTTTTTGTTCTGCCGGTATCAATTGGCCGAATCCAGTCAATGGGTCGCCGGTTTTACGATCGGTTGGTATGCCTATTTGACCTCCGTCGAAGTGGGAGTGCTCGCGTTCAAGCAGAACCGAGTTGCCACGAAAGTCGGAAAGGATACGTCGAGCACGGATGCGAGTTTGTCAGCGAACGCTTTGCCTGTGAAGGCAAAGGAATATCCATCACCTTCAATCAACTCGTCCGTGTCGTCCTGCTCTTCACTCGTGCGTTTGCACAATTCAGATGCTCTGTCCACGCGACCTTTGGGTGTGTTGGAAGCATAACGATTGTGGGTCGTATTCACTAAATTTAAATCTGTAGCTCAATAACGATTTACCTGATGCCATTGCTTGTTGCTTCTACCGACCACAGCCCGATAACGCATGTGCTGCCGCATCCGTTGCACGAGAACCCCATCGTGAGCGTGCCGGTTGGCGAAGGCGACATTCCGGCGCTGAATATTTTTGACGGGCGTTACGACTTTTTTATCACCAACCATTTGATGATGAGTTTGGTGGGAGCCGTGACGGTGATATTGGTTTTTGCTTATGTCGCAAGTCGTGTGCGTGCAAAGGGGCAAGGGCTCGAAGCCTTCAAGACTCGCGGGCGTGTCGCTCAGTTATTCGAGACGATGTGTTCGTTCATTCGTGACGAGGTCGCTCGGCCGAACCTGGGTCATTTGACCGACAAGTACATCTACTACATTTGGACCATCTTCTTTTTCATCTTGTTCTGCAATGTGATTGGGTTGATTCCAATTGGCTATATCATGCAGTCGTTCACCGGCAACACTGCGTATTCGCATTGGGGCGGTACCGCGACGGGGAACCTGTCGCTGAACGCAATTTTGGCATTGGGAAGCTTCTTTGCGATCCTGTTCATCGGGATTCGCGAAACCGGAGCCAAAACGTTCTTCTTGCACTTCAATCCGATTGGTTGGGACGACCCCAAGATGCTGTTGATCGGCATTCCGCTCTACGCTTTGGAGTGGATTGGATTGATTATTAAGTGTGTGGTACTTGCGATGCGGCTTTTTGGAACGATGATGGCAGGCCACTTGGTGATCGCCGCATTCGTGGGCCTTGTCTTTACTGCCGCTGAGTTTTCACATGCACTCGGCTACGGAGTCGAGTTGTCCGTCATCGGTGGCGGCATTGTGTTGACGTTGCTTGAGTTGTTCATCTGTTTTCTGCAAGCGTTTATCTTCACCTTCTTGACGGTGCTGTTCATTGCGATGACCGCAGTGCATCATGACGACCATCACGAAGAAGAGCATCCGTTTAGCGACGAAGGTCAGATGGACATTGATAAGTTGATTGATCCAAAACGACTGGGGCCATTGGTGCACGAATAGTGTGCTGGCGATCCCGCCTTGATTCACTGAATATTGTTTGACCCTTTAACCAAAAACTGTCGGCGTCCAAGTTCACGGTCGCAGGCATTTCCCGTTCGAGAATTAGCTCAGGAGTTTATGAAAGATGTTTGATTTCGCGCTTGTTTTGGCCCAGGAAGCTCTTAACGTCGGCAAGATGGGTGTCGGTATCGGAATGGGCCTTGTCATTCTCGGCGCTGGCCTTGGAATTGGCCGCATCGGTAGTGCTGCTGTTGACGCAATCGCTCGCCAACCCGAAGCGAGCGGAACGATCAGCACCCAGATGCTGATCTCGGCTGCACTTATTGAAGGTGCGACTGTGATTGCTTTGATTCTGATGTTGATCCTCGGCTAAATCCGCCTTTGGCGAAAGATGAAACGATGGTTTTAAAATTGACTCGTTCCTCGGTATTGTGCTTGATCGCGATGGCCACGCTGTGTGTGTCGTCCGCGAGTAGCTTTGCCGATGAAAAAGCGAAATCCGACGTGGCGGTTGAGGCATCTGAATCGCACGATGCAACCGTTTTGGTCGCCGCTAAATCGGAGGTTCTCGACGAGGAAGTCGTGGAGGGTGATCATGATCATCCCGTCACGGCAGACGGACATGACGGAGACGGGCATGACGACGCGCATACTCCGCCGTTGTTGTCGTTCGACATCGGTTCGGCGGTCTGTAATATCGCGATCTTTCTTGGTGTGTTTGCGATCTTGTCCAAGTTTGTCTGGCCACCCATTTTGAATGGGTTGAAGGCTCGCGAAGACAAGATCAATGGCGACCTCGAAAATGCCGAGCGTATTAACGCCGAGGCACGTTCGTTATTGAGCGACTATCAGACCAAGCTCGACGAAGCGGCAAGCCAAGTGCAAGGCATGTTAGCCGAAGCACGTCGCGATGCCGAAACCAACGGTCAGCGAATCGTTGCCGATGCGAAGGCGGAAGCCGAGCGGACGCGAGATCGTGCGATCGCCGATATCGAGACTGCAAAGAAAGTGGCTTTGGCCGATTTGGCGGGTCAGACTTCGGATATGGCGATGCAGGTTGCCAAGTCGGTG
>NZ_JBFHFD010000841.1:0-3168 GCF_041583735.1 Novipirellula sp. | reverse complement strand
TGTTTGGAGGCAGTCAAGACTCTTGGGGGAGTAAGAAATGATCGATAGAGATTGCAAAACAGGGCAATCCAAGGATCAAATCAAGACGGCACGCCAATCCAGCACCAGTAAAGTTGGCACTGACGCAGGTAGCCCGTTTATCAGAATGGGCAGGCGGAGGGAGATTTTTTGGTGTCAATCTCCGCCTCTACGATAGTAATCGGAGATCCGATCGTCAAGAAAAGATGATGACGATGGCGGGGGATCGTTGCTGCTAATCAAGCAGGTGGTCGGCCCACGGTACTGCGGACGACCCGAAGCCAACCCGGCCCAGGATCGGAATCGGCGTGTAGCGGGCGATTTCGGCGGCATTTTCGTTTGCCGAGGCGTCAAGATCTTCCGAGGTATCACAGAGCACGATGCCGGCCGGCGTCATGCCACCGTGGATCGCAGCGGCGCAGGTCGCCAGCGTCTGATGAATCACCCCCAATCGGTTGGCGGTCACGACTACCAGCTGGACGGGAGCCAATTGTTTAGCCAAATCGAGGTTCAAGATGCCATCGGCAAGTGGGCTGAGCAGTCCGCCGGCGCCTTCGATGATCGTGACATCGAATCCAGTCAACCAGGGTTCGGCGGCTCGGTGCAGTTGATCCGCGTTGACGGTTTTGCCTTCGGCGGCGGCGGCGCGGGTCGGAGCGAGCGGGGCGCGGAAACGTTGCGGGCACACTTCGGCAAGCGTACGAGGGTTTCCCGCAGCGTTCCACAGGTTCGTTGCGTCGGCGGCAAAGATTTCAGCCCCACTTTCCTCGGATTCGGCATGGCAATCGCTTGCTACCGGCTTGTAGACGCCCACCTGCATGCCAGAATGTCGGTAATGCTTTGCCATCGCAGACGCGACGAAAGTTTTTCCCACATCGGTATCGGTACCGCAAATGAAAAATCGGCGTGCGGGTCGAGTGCCCGGCTCGGATGGTCGGTGGGTTGTCGTTGGTTGAGATGGATTCATTTTCGCCCCTTTTTAAATTAATTCTTGGATGCAGTGCTCGTGACACGCAACGTCAAACTCGGACTCGTGCAAATGAAAGACGCTGGCTCGAAGTCAGCGATGATCGAAAATGCTTCAAAGTGGATCCGCGAAAGCGCGAGCCAGGGAGCCCAGATCATTTGTTTGCAAGAGTTGTTCAATGGCCCTTATCCCTGCCAGAGCGAAGATCATCGGATGTTCGATTTGGCGGAAACGATTCCCGGTGAATCGACCGAGGCGATGGCAAAGCTTGCCAAAGAGCTCGAGGTGGTCATCGTCGCGCCGATCTTCGAAAAACGTGGCCCTGGACTATATCACAATACCGTCGTGGTGCTTGATGCCGATGGATCGATGGCGGGCGTGTATCGCAAAATGCACATTCCCGATGACCCGTTGTTCTACGAAAAGTTCTACTTCACGCCAGGTGACTTAGGGTTTCGTCCGATCGAAACACGGTTTGCTAAACTCGGTGTTGGTATTTGTTGGGACCAATGGTTCCCCGAAGCGGCTCGGTTGTTCGCGCTCGCCGGCGCCGAGATCCTGTTGTATCCGACCGCGATTGGATGGATTCACGAGGAAAAAGAAGAGTTTGGTGCGGGCCAGCGAAGTGCGTGGCAGACCACGATGCGAGCTCATTCGATCGCCAACGGGATTTGGTTGGGGGCGCCTAACCGAGTCGGGATCGAAGACCATCTCGAATTTTGGGGATCGAGCATCATCGTCTCGCCTCGCGGCGAAGTGGTTGCCGAAGGGGACCAGAGCGAAGGGCTGCTGATTGCCGATTGCAACCTGGACGAAATCGACGTCGTCCGCACGCATTGGCCGTTCCTTCGCGATCGGCGAATCGATGCCTACGGCGGGCTACTGAATCGCTGGAACGCTGATCCGCCATTTACTCGGCCCGGCTGAGCGGGTGGCCGCGTGTTTCAGCTAGGGCCGCTCCGACCAGCCGCGTCTTGCAAACGAATTGGCCAGAGGGAACTCGTATGATCTGAGCCGACGGCGCTAGCCGCTCGTTGAATTAGTGAGCCGCTCGCGCGTGAGCGGCCGGGTTCCACGCATTACCCGGTGCCTTGCGGCCCACAAAAGGATCGACGTTTCATCGGAAAATTCCGAACGACCTGCCTAGCTGTTGCCGTTGTCTGAATCGTCCAGCCCGTAGTCTTTGATTTTCTTGTGCAGCGTGTTGCGGTTGATGCCAAGCATCGCTGCGGCCTTGGTTTGGACGCCGCCGCACGCGGACAAGACTTGCACGATTAATTCTTTCTCGACGCGGTCGACCACCAAACTGTGGACGCCGCCCTCGCCTGTGTCCGCTTCACCGAGTCCCTTCATCACGACTTCGCGAGTCAGTTCGTTCATGTCGCCGATCGGTTTCTCCGTCCCCACGGCAACGTCACGGTTGGTGACGCAAAGCGGCAGCAGGTCGAGCGTCAATTCGTCGGTTTCGGACATCACGACGGCGCGTTCGATATAGTTCTGTAGTTCACGCACGTTTCCGGGCCAATGGTAGTCCTGCATCGCTTCGAGCGTGCCCGGCGCGATATGGACCACGTAGCGGTCGTTGATTTCGTTATAGTGTTCCAGAAAGAAAGAAACCAAGGCCGGGATGTCTTCGCGACGACGACGTAGCGGTGGAATTTCCACAGGCACGACGTTAAGTCGCCAATAAAGGTCTTCACGGAACCGTTCCTCGCGAACTTCGTTCATCAGATCGCGATTGCTCGCGGCGATGATGCGAACGTCGGTGCTGAAGGTGCTGGTATCACCGACCCGTTCGAACTCTTTCTCTTGCAGTACCCGCAGCAATTTGACTTGCAGCGTCAGCGTTGTGCTGTTGATTTCGTCTAGAAAGATCGTGCCGCCCTGTGCCGCTTCGAAACGGCCCGCACGATTAGCGACCGCACCGGTGAACGCACCGCGGACGTGGCCAAACAATTCGCTTTCAAGCAGGCTTTCGCTCAACGCGCCACAGTTGACGCGGACAAAGGGGGCGCCGCTACGGTGGCTCAAACGGTGAACTGCACTGGCGATCAATTCCTTGCCGACGCCGGTTTCACCTAGAATCAATACCGAAGCATTGCTTGGTGCGACACGACGGGTGACGCGATAAACCTGCTGCATCGCTGGCGAATTGCCAATGATGCCTGCGATCGGTGGCTCTC
>NZ_JBFHFD010000840.1:0-3171 GCF_041583735.1 Novipirellula sp. | reverse complement strand
TGCTTTGATCGATCCTCCAGCATCCCTGGGTCACCGACTCGCGTATTCGCCACGCTCCCCCGATTCCACAATGACTCGTCGTTATTATTGTTCTAACCTGCCCTCCAACGGGGGAAACATCGTCCTGGTCGACGCCGAGGCTCAGCATGCCATCCGGGTGATGCGGGTCAAAACCGGCGATTCGATCACGCTGTTTGATGGCAAGGGAAGCGAGGCCGAGGCGGTGATCGACTCAATCACCCGGCGCGAGTGTTTTTGCAGCACCCAGCCGACCACCCAGCCAGATCGTGAGCCCCAGGTGTCACTGCATTTGGGCGTGGCGCTGCCGAAGCCCGATCGTTGTCGCGAGCTGGTCGAACGCTTGACCGAAATCGGAGTGAAAACGTTAACACCAATCGTGGCGGCACGGACGCAGCGTGAGCCATCGGCATCGCTACTGGAAAAACTGAGACGGACCGTGATCGAAGCTTGCAAACAATCCGGCCGTAACCATTTGATGGAAATCGAAGACACGCTCACCAGCAGCCAATTTTTTGCCGACGCGGCACAACAAGATCAACTCCGTTGGATTGCCCATCCTGCCGACGATGCTGATCAAGTCGCAGCCGCTAACCGCAACGACGCTATAAATTGCAGTGCCGCGGTGGGGCCCGAGGGTGGATGGACCGAGGACGAAGTCGGTTTGGCGATTCAAAACGGATTCCAGTGCCTGCCGCTTGGCAACCGAATTTATCGAATTGAAACCGCCGCAGTCGTGATTGCCGCTCGCATATTGTAAGCCACGATTATATTGGTCGGATGCGAATCGCCCTAGTCATTACCGAATTGAATCCCGGCGGCGCCGAACGGTGTTTGTCCGAGATTGCGATCGGACTCGCCGACAACGGCGACGACGTGCGTGTCTACAGTTTTGGCTCGCCGCCACTTCCGCAAAAAGCGATCTTCGCCGACCGACTTTCTTCGCATGGGATTTCGGTCACCTATCTGAATCTCGACTCGGCGTGGCACTTCATTCGGGCGCGACGTGAATTGGCCAAGCTGCTACGAGCGTTTCAGCCATCACTCGTCCAGACCTTCTTGTTTCATGCCAATGTGATCGGGACGTTAGCGGCAAAAGACGCGGCAGTAGATGTTTGTGTAGGCGGCATCCGCGTTGCCGAGGCGAATCGAATCCGCTGCCAGATCGAACGACGACTGATTAAAAAAATGAATCATGTCGTCTGTGTCAGCGAAGAAGTGAAGCAGTTTTCGCACCAGTATCTAGGCACTCAGGCCGAGCGAACCTCGGTCATCCCCAACGCGGTAGACGTGCCAAGATTTTCAACCGCCCATCCGGTCGCCTTGCACACGATCGGTTGGGACGACGACAGCGTGGTGACTCTATTTGTGGGGCGGATGCACCCGCAAAAAGGACTGGAGCTGATTCAAGAACAAATCGATACGCTGGCGCCAGCGGGTTCGAAACGTCGCATGCTGTTGATAGGCGAGGGGCCGCTCGCAGAGAAAATCGATGATTGGACGCAGCATGTAGGCCATGACCGAGTCCAGCGGTTGCCGTGGCATCCCAACATCGCGGCCTGGATGCGAGCATCACGCGTGCTGGTGCTGCCCAGTCGTTATGAGGGCATGCCCAATGTGGTGCTTGAAGCGATGGCGGCGGGGTTGCCAGTCGTTTGCAGTAGTGTCGAAGGATCCAGTACGTTGTTGGCGCACGCGGCGGACGACCAACTGTTCGAATCGGGTGATTCGCCGGCGATGGCCAAGCGAGTCACGCGTTTTCTCGAGAACGCCGATTTTGCACATGAACTTGGACTTCAAAACCAAGCTCGGGCTCGTATCGATTTTTCGATTCCGACGATGGTCGATCGTTACCGGACTCTGTATCGCGATCTGCTGAATCAATAAGCAGTGCGAAGAAACGCGAGCCAACCGGCGAGTCAGAGATTGGCGGTTCCACTCCCAACACAACGAGCCCCACCCAGAGCCGGCTACCGCCGACTCTGACCTCCCCACCGGTAAGGTGAATCGTTTTTTTCAATTCGTTCCGGGCAACGCGGTGCGGTTCACCTTGGGGACTTCGTATTGCGTTTGACGCACGGGATTGAATCGCTTCACTCGCACTTCGTCTTCGCTGAACGGATCCGACAGACTATCGAACAACGATCCCCCTTCCTCTTTCGGTGCGGCTGGCGGTTGTTCAGCCGGGCGACTCGGCACCTCGGGGCGAGGCGTGGGAATCGCACGAGGCACGACGCGTGATTGCGGCACCACTCCCGATCCAATTGATTGGCCTCCTCGTGAACGCGGCGCCGTCGGTTGGCGTGCCGCAGGACTCGAGCGAATGATCGGTTCACTCATCTGCATCGGCACACGAGGTGCCATGACTCGCGGTTGCGGAGTGGGTGGCACGGCCATGTGCGGCGGCGTCGGTTCGAAGCTATCTTCGTAGATTTCGACCGGACCTTCGTAATGGGAATCTTCGGTTGCATACGGAACGACGTTAATCTCGTGTCCTTCGTATGGCATCATGTGGCCCATCGCCGAGTCACACGAAGCTTGGTCGCAGCCCCCGGTTCGACATTTATCCAATCCGAGCAATTTTTCGATCCCGCCGGCAAACGCGTCCAGTGAGCGATAGATCGGACCATGTTTTGGTGGGCAAGCCATTCTCGCACCTCCATCACATCCACAATCGCCCATCATGGGCAGAGCGATTCCGCCGCAATCACAGGCTGCGGTTTCACAGCCGCATTCGGATGCGACCACGGGAAGCGTCGGCGTCGCCAAGGATGCAGCCATGGTGCCCACCACGGCGAATCGGATGACCGCCTTGATCGTGCGGGATCGACGTGACGAAATGACAGTATTACGGGAATTCATCGGGAACCTCTATCGATGGGATCGTGTTG
This sequence comes from Novipirellula sp., assembly GCF_041583735.1. Classification (NCBI taxonomy): domain Bacteria; kingdom Pseudomonadati; phylum Planctomycetota; class Planctomycetia; order Pirellulales; family Pirellulaceae; genus Novipirellula; species Novipirellula sp. The sequence continues at coordinate 262 of NZ_JBFHFD010000840.1, read as the reverse complement.
CCCTCTGATATCGTCGCCGTAGAACCGGAATGACCAAGAGAATCCGAACGAGCCGCAAACTCGGCCTATCTTGCCAGACCGGCATTCCCAGAGGGTTCGTCGACCACCAACTAAGGGAGAGCATTTCGCTAAACGGAACGCCCCAGCACGCTGGATTTTGCCAATGCTGCGTGCAAGTCGTTCCCCCAATTGACTCCTTACAGACAACGGGGCATTGGATCGTTAAACTGTTGCCATCGGTTAATAATGCATATTTTTTAAG
>NZ_JBFHFD010000839.1:0-3173 GCF_041583735.1 Novipirellula sp. | reverse complement strand
TTGGTGGGGCCACGAAACAGGTCGATCACAATCACACGGCCGCCTGGTCGAATCGACGCAAAGGCTCGTTTCAGCAGTGCGGCTTGTTCGGCGGGTTGTTGAGCAAACAGACGTTGGGCAATCAAGGCGATATCGAAATCGCTCGGCAAATGGTTCTCGGCGGCCGTTTCCGCCGACACTGGGTCGGCCTGGATCGCTGTGAAACGGGGGGCCAGTCCGATCGATTCGGCCATTGTGGTCGCCGCAGCGATCGGACCGGGGAAATCGACAGCGGTGATCGTCGCCTTGGCGTCGCGGTGAGCCATCGCACAGCTCCAGACGGCTGAACCACAACCGAGATCCAGAATTTTGGGGCCCTCGACCTCACCTTCGCCACCAATGTTCAGCATTTCAGCGGCCTCCATCGCAGCCGGGGTGTGTGCCCACTGGGTGGCTGCGACATGGTCAAAGTATTCGGTCGACGACACTGTCGCTCGGTCGCCTTTGCCAAGTACGCGGGCGGTTAGCTTTTGCCAGCGTTGGTCGCCGAGGTCTTTGTCGTATTGGCACAGCAGCTGAGCCGCTTGCGATAGCGCGTAGTCCTCGTCGTACTTTTCAAAGAATCCGATCGCGGTCATCGCGTCGAGCAGCAGTTGGGTGGGTTCGGCAGACAGCGAGAGCGTGGTGCAGAGTTGTTCGGCGGTGTGCTGCCCTTTCCGCAATTGGTCCATCAACCCTGTTTCTCGAGCCGAGCGAAGCAGATGAGAAACCGCATTGATCTGCATCAGTTCGTGATATTGATTCAGCGTCTGGTCACGAGAAGTCATCGTTGGCGTTTCACAATGGGGTGAGCGTATGGGGCCAGCGAAACGGTTTGGCCAGCGAAACAGTAATTCTGAATCGAAACGCGTTTCTTTCCAAGCCGAGGCAGGCGAAGTTTACCGCGGGCATGGGCCCTGCGCTGCGTCGCTACCACCCTACCCTGCTCTGCCCTACCCTTTCACCCATTTCAGCCACTGGGTGATGTAAGCGGCGGGAGTCGCGCGGAACGCGGTCTGGAACGCTTGATCAAAGGGCAAGCCGTCGCTGAGGTTGCGCATCAAGGCGTCAAAGCTCTTGCGGCGTCCGCGGTCCATCATCGACGCTGCGATGGCCATGCTGATTCGGTCGGTTTGTTCGGGCTTTAGTTTCTCATCGAGGAACTGTTTGGCGTCCTTCATCGCCACCACCGCCACAGAAATCTCGGCGTCTTCGCGGCGTTTGGCGTCGCGGTCTACCTTCGTTCCCGATTTGGAAAACACACTCGCTCCGACCCCTTCGGCAAACCAGCGTGGGACGTCCATCCCTCGCGTGGCCACGGCAAGGCTGACGAGCGGAGAAATTAAGCGAGTTGCGATCTCGTCGTCCTCATCGCGGTCCGTTGCGACCATGGCGATGTAGGCGTTGATTCCATCGAATTTCCAATGGGCGTTCCAGTCCGAAGGGACATCGCGAGCTTCGATCATCTTGGCGAATTCGCTGTAGTCGTAACGCCGAGGCATGACAAAAAGCGTCGCTTTGCCGCGAAAGAATTCTTCGCCATCGGCTGCATTGACGATCGTTTTGGCCCATTTCAACTCCTCCTCGGCCTTCCGCGCGACCAATTCCAACGTCGGTTTGGATGCGGTTCCCGTCACAAAGAAGTGATCGGTCGACACCGAGTGCATCTCGCCACCGCTGGCGTTTACCAATTTTAGGTCGTCTTCAGCATCCGCTTTTCGTTTGGCACTGATCTCGCTGGCGGAAGCCTTTTTCATCCACGCCAACTTGCTCATCACTTCGAGCGGTTGGTCCTTGCTGGCCCCATCGAGTGTGGCCCCTTCGTTGATCCAAGTCGAGATCAGTTGGATCGAGTCTTCGGAAAATGCGGGGCGACCTCCAGCGGGCATTCGTTCGCCGACCATGCCTCGCAATTTTTTGACAAGCAAGCTGTCGGCGGCGTTACCGGGCGAGATGATCGGGCCGCTATCCCCCCCTCGCATCATTCGCGCAAAGGTGTCTAGCTGCAGTCCGCCTCGCGTTTGCATCGCGTCGATGTGGCATCCCTTGCATGCGTCGACCAACATCGGAGCAATGTCGCCTGCGAAACTGACCGTTTCTTTCCCCGTCGCCTGTTTGATTTCTGGCATCGCGGTTTGGGTCGGCTCGTCCACCGGAGCGACTCCGCTGCCAGCGGATAGGGTGGCCGTCGGATCGGTGCCATCAAACTTGGCTCCGCCATTGATCCAAGTCTTCAGCGTCAACAACTCTTGAGCCGAGACGCTGCCGTTGGGCGGCATTGCGCCCGATTCGATCACTTCGACCAAGACGCTGTTGGGCACGTCGCCGGGGAACACGACGACGCCTGCCCGCGAGCCTTTCATCAGAGCTTCGTAGTTCGCCATGTTGAACCCGCCTTTGGATCCCGAAACATGGCATCGCCCACAACGACCTACCAAAATCGGAGCCACGTGCTGGGTGAAGCTGACACCGGCGGCAAAATCGACTTTCGGAGGCGTTGCATTAGGGGGCTGAGCCGATGGATCGTTGATGTCAAAAATAACCATCTCAGGCTGTTCGCCTTCGGTGGCACTCGCCGTGCCGTCGGCACTCGGATTGGCGACCGAAGGGAGAGTCGGACGACGAAACGGTGGCACCGCGACGCCTTCGAGTTCCAGCAGCGCGTGAGCGGTCGAAATTCGCTTCATCGCGGGTTCAAACGCGTCCAACAGTTCGGGCGATCCGACTTTCATTGCGATGTCGATCTGGTCCATCGCGCGCGTGATCGCCTCGCCCGCCGCTGAAAAATTGCCCGCTTTGTATTCAGTCCCCGCCGTGCGAATCGTCTGGTTGACGGTGTCAACCGCTCGCTTTTCACGAGCACTCAATTCGGCCGCGTTCGCCGATCCCTCCCACAGGAGAGCAGGCAGCACTAAAACAGTTAAAACCAGAAAACGCATCGGTATCGAACCAGGGCGAGAGGAGGCAAGCGGGGTAACACGGTCAGGGAATGAACGCGTGTGACCATTATAAAGTACCCGCTGAACGATTTCGTCCTCGAAATCCCGCTGCAGCGGTGAATTGGTCCAGGCAACGTCTCGGCTAACCGGAACGACCGTTACGGGGAGGGAGAGAGGGAGAGAGGGAGAGAGGGAGAGGGGGAGAGGGGGAGAGAG
>NZ_JBFHFD010000838.1:0-3176 GCF_041583735.1 Novipirellula sp. | reverse complement strand
GGCGTCGACCTGCATTTGCACAGGATTAGCCAAGTCCGGAAATTGGACTTCCGATGCAAAGAGGTTCAGCTGATAACCTTCGGGAACATTGATCTGCGCCATCGATTCTTCGGGGCTCAGGTAATCAATGCTGCCTTCTTTTTCGGCACTCGAACTTTTGCTGCCTCCGCCGACGTTGGAGATTACTTTCACCGGTGGAGGGACATTGCTGTCGTCGACCACATGTTTTTTGCCTTCGGCAGCCGCCCAAATCGCCTTGTCGCGGTTGGCGGTCATCACGTCGAGCATCACCAATTCATGCTTTAGCACGTCGGCATTACTTTGGCCATCGACAAAGGTTAACGTCGATCGGCTACCCCAGACGTCGTTGCCATCGGTGGCGTGATAACGATTGTGCCAGTGCCAGTTTTTGTCTTTGACCGCGGCATAGATGTCGCCAAGCTTGTCTTGGTCTGCAGCCGGTTTACCCAGCAGGGCTTGCGAAACGATTCCGCCAAGTTGGTAGTAACCGTTTGCGTTCAGATGGATGCCGTTGATCGTGTACGTTTCGGAGCTTGATGCGAACAACTGCATAGTGGGGGTGAACAGGTCGACAAAGGTGACGCCCGCTTCCGCCGCCGCTTTGCGTGTCGCTTCGGTATAGACCGCCAAATTCGCATTCAGCTCGGTACCCTCGGGAAGATGCCGATTGCCGGTATTTTGGTAGGCAATGGGGCTGAACAGAACAAAGCGGAGATCTTCGCCCTGTTCACGCCGCAGTGCACTATATCGCTGAATGAGTTTGACCAACTCGGCTTGATAGGCATCCGCGCTGCCCGGTCCCGCGAATGACTCGTTGTATCCGTAGAAACTGAATACAACATCAGGCGCGACGTGTTGCAGGTACTCGTCATCGTTGGTGAAACCTTTGCTACGAGGTTTCTTGTTGACCATGTCGCCTGAAAAGCTCATGTTGCGAAAGCGGACGTTCATCCCTTTCAGATGGCTCTGCAGAATCGTTTCGACCCAGGGGTCATGCTGCATTCGGTCGGCGAGACCATTGCCGTATACGGCGACCACATCGTTGGGCTCGAAGCCGAAGGACTGGTCGGCTCTGGCCGATGGGGTCGCGACCGTCCATGAGACAAAACAGGTGATCAGGAGTACAGACAGGGGGTGTTTTAGCATTGCAAAGAAGCTGCGATTCATTTTCTGGATGTCGCTTGGTTTTGTCTGGGCTGTCATGCGAACAAGCTCGCACAATGACACAGGGGGCTAGGAAAGGTGCGATTAATGGGGCGTTCCCCGACGGTAGGTACGAAGATTGTAACCTAGATGGGTGCGAAACGAGAACCAGAATCGTCTCTCACACCGATTCTTCTTGGGTTTGATGGCTTCATGCGCCGTTTGCGCGGAGGCATCCGAGGGTAACCCCGATCGCAATCCGCACTTTGTCGTCTGCACCCAAATCTCAGCTACCGGGGATACGTTGGTGGCCTGAGTCTTCCGTTAGACGCATGAAAAACGTTCAATACAGACTGGGTGCCCCCTCGCTGCGCCGCGACAACACCCCTGAATTCGTCCCGAAGTCGATACGATTGATCTCGGGTCCTGCTGCGGGGCGGTTTGTGGTTCCCCGTGGTTGAGCCCGCCGTTAGGTTGTAAAACCGATGGTCTCGGCCGATCCGGGCTCCACGATCTTTCTGCAGCAACGCCATTCCATTTTTATGATCACGACATTCGATGAGGCCTACCAGTTTGTGCTGGAGCAGAAGGTTTGCACGGTCTTCGGCAGCAAAGGGTCTCCGTACACTTCGTTGTGGGACAACACAGGATTGTCTGAAAAGAAACCCAAGGCAGGAGGCTGGAGTCCGAAGGTCATGGCCGTTTGGGACTGGAAGACGCGAATTCCGCAGACTTATCCCGATGCGGTGTTCTATGGAAAAGTCCCCGGCGGCGATGCGGTGCTGATGGAGATGCAGCATTTTCGTGAACATCACTATCCCGTCGCCTTTAAGCCAATTGGCGAGCTGGATCCGCTGGCCCAAGAAGTTTACGAATTCATCCGACTGGAACCTGATTACACCGGTCCGCTTCGCAAGCGAGCGATCACGCGACTGGGGTGCACAAAGAGCCAGTTTGATACGGCGCTCAAAAAACTGCAGGTGAGTTTGAACATTGTTCGCTCGAACGACCCGAAACTGAAAAACGATTTTTGGCTTCCGATGCGTGAAGTGCATCTGGACATTGTTCGCGAGTACGAGTGAAAATCACTCACAAATTTTCACGAAGGCAGGAGGCACGAAACAGGGCACGTCCAGCGATGAATCTCTGAGGTTGTGGATCTTGCAAAGGATCCTGTTGTGCTCAAGAAACCGGGAGCTTTAGCAAGCTCCACTACATTAGGATTGAGCTTGGGCAAACCGCTAGGCCGTTTGGCGTTGCGGAGAATGGTGGGCGTAGCGAGCCTGCAGCATTTCGGTGAGGGTGCGGTTCAGCGACGACGGGGCTACCCGCAAGTGACCATCATGCGACGATTTTCGTGCGTTCGCTTTGTCGGCGATCAAGTACCAATAATCGAGTTGGGATGCAGCAGCGAGTGAATGAAAACAAGGGACGCTGAAGTTTTCATCGCCAGTGATTTCAAGTACTTTCGATCCCGGAGGCATCATCAGAATATTGGTCAGACCGGCACCATGGTTGGTGACCACACAGTGAGCCTGAGAGAAAATTTGTAGTTGTTGTGTCCAGCTAAGATCTTCTGCCACTACGGTGCGAAAACCATGCTCGGCTAAGACGGGAAGAATGTCTTGTTCGTTTTCAATGCGTCGACGCTTAGCGTTGCAACGGCTGACGTAGATTCGTGATGTTTCGATTGGCGAGCCGCTTGCTAAGGTCGTGTCCGCTGCTAAAGACGCGTCCGTCGCTTCGCCAGTGGAGATCTGGTTCAAGAACCGCTTTCGCAACGCCTGGATCATCGTGTGACGAACATTGCCGCACGACGCGACGTGCGAGGGCATCGTGAGATCGCGGCAGCGGATTCTCTCAAATCGATGCAGGAAACGCACTTCTTTGAGCCCATAGGTACGCAGCGATTCCGCCACAAACTTCATGCGTCGAAGCTGTGCGGGCAACAACAGCGTCATCGACTGAAGGTCACAGTGCATCGCTGCCAATTCAAGTCGCGGCAAGGCGTC
>NZ_JBFHFD010000837.1:0-3177 GCF_041583735.1 Novipirellula sp. | reverse complement strand
GGCGGGCTGTCCGAACCGCGGCGGTAAGTGGAGCCAGCGGTGCCGCCGCCGATCGGGTGAAAATCGTGACCACCCACGCGAAGCGAGCGGCCGGGCAGGATAGAGTGAGAGGATGGGCTGTTTTGCGAAACGTCCTCTCCACGCCTCCTCTACAACCTCGGCCAAACGCCCCGCGTGTTCCATGCCCTTATCTCTGATCTGTCCTCGCTGTAGCAAGTCGGTCTCGATTCCCGATAGTTCGGCGGGGTTGCGGGTCTCGTGCCCTCATTGTGCTGCCGCGTTTCTGGCTCCCGGATTGAGTGCGACGACCAGCGATGATGCCGATGATTGGTTGACTCTGGATACCGATCCCGTTCCAGCGAACAAACCGTCAAACCTCGAAACCGCGAAGGTCAATCCGCGTCCGTCTTCGCCCACTGCAGCCGCGGCTAACCCCAGCGAAAAACCGAAGCCGCCTCGGTCCGTCCGCCCCGACGAAGACACTTTGCTCGGAGAATTCGCTGCCGAGCTGGACGAGTTTACCTCCACCATCGAATCGGTCCCCAAACCGAAAGCCTCCGCAAGTGGGGACGCAGCACATGGGGACGGGGACGGGGATGATCCGTTTGTCCTTCGCCCGGCGCTATCAAAGCCACCCGTCGGAACGCCTCGCTCCGCACCCGTGATCCCCACGCCAGTGATCCCAACATCGGGGACCCCCGGTGGCGACGACGACGTGATCGAACTTGGTGACGAGAACATCGTTGATGACGAGATGGACCTCGCAGCCGAGTTGGGAACAAAAAAGACGCCAGTCGAGTACGCCACCGAATATCGCGTGCAGTGTATGACGTGCGGTTCACAGCGGATCGTTCAAGCCAGCCAGGCGGGAAAGACGATCAAGTGCAACGATTGCCATTCCCCCATTCGGGTACGCCAGCCTCCACGCGTGCCCAAAAAAGTCGTGATCGACATGGATAACGCCGCCACGTTTGCCTTCGAGGCATCGCAAGTCTCGTCGTCCGATCGCCGCTCGGATCCCTACCGTAAATCAGCCCAGCAATTACTCGACGAGGCATCGCGAGTCGAAGAAACCGTACAAAGACACGATGACGACATCCCCAGCATCAGCGGATGGTTGGCCAGCATCTTTGGCATTTTTCGCGACCTTGGAGTGCTCGCACATTGGGTCGCATTGTCGCTGATCGCATCGGTGCCCGCGATCGTGGTCTTGGCATCGGAAGTTCGCGTTTTACAAGTCGCCTTGGTCCCCGCCGGAATCGTGTTCGGGCTCGTCGTGGTCAGTTGTGGCTTCGCGATTCTGCAGTCGATTGCCAACGGAGAAGAGAAGGTCAGCGAATGGCCTGTGTTTGACCCGATGGGGTGGCTCGAGAATTTGATCGAGGTGTTTTCTGCTGCCGGCTTTGCCATCATTCCCGTCTACGGGATCGCTCAATTTGTGTTTGGGCAATCGCTGCTCACCGCGGCGCTAACCATGCTGTCGCTGTACATTTTCTTTCCCTTTGTTTTGCTGTCGATGCTGGATAGTAATAGTCCTTTGACGCCGTTTTCAGCCGAAGTGGCTCGCAGTGTGACTCGCGCCCAAGAGGCCTGGGGAGGACTTTATTTCACTGCCGCGATTATGTTTTTTGCCTTATTCTTGACTTATGCCGTTTCCTCGACGATGCCGTCTCCGGTTGCAGCGGTGGGAGGCATCTTTTTGACCGTAGGAATGGCGTTTGTTTATTTTGCCATGATCGGTCGCTTGGCTTATGCGATTGGGCAAGAAGTCAGTGAGCCGCCCGTGAGCAAAACAAGCGACCAGGCGAAGTGATTCGCATCGCGAACTCAATGGGGAATTGAATCGAAGTGATTGGGTCCGAAAACGCTCTGGGTGAGTCAAAAGCAAGTCGTTAATTAAAACCAGCTCGTTCGTTTAAATCGAAGCAAATCCTGAGTGCGATTATTTACTGATGCCTAAGATGGCCCCCTACCCGAATGGCGATACAGAACCGGTGGCGACCGAGTTGCCCCCTGCGTCGGTGCCCATTGGAAAGGTGTTGGGGCGTCGCTTGGCTTTGTCGTATTGGGTGCTGTTTGCCACCGCCGCCGTCGCCGGCGTGATCTCGATTGTCGGAAGTGGGCCGGGAAACCGAGATCTCGCGGTCGCGTCGCTGCTAGCCATCGTCGTTTGGATCATGGGGTGGTCACTGCAAGCTGTGATCTACGCAGGATTCGCAATTCGCCGTGACGTTGTGCTCTCCTTTCGTTTCGTCGGCATCGGATGGCATCAAGGAGCGATGAGTGCCAAGCGAACGCTGATGGCGGCAATCACCACCCTTGTAACATTGGTGGTCGTCGGCGCGGGGCTGATTGGATTGGCAAAGTCGGGCGAAGCGGCCGCCACTGCGGCGGAGAGAGGGCTATTCGCAATCCCTGGATTTGGGATGACGCCCGCAGATTCGATGCTGCACTTTTCGGGGTGGCTCTTCTGGCTGCAAGCAGTGGGGCAACTCTACCCACTGCGGATGACGTTGGGACGCCATTTGATTGCATCTGTCATTGTGACGGTCGGACCCAAGTTGACTCAATCGGTCGCAGCCATCTTGTTGCATCGTATGTTGTTAGGAATCAGTCTTCTGATGGTCGGTATCGCAATCGCAACAATGCGTTTTGATAACCCTCTCGTTGTGCCTCGTTGGCCCTTCTTCTTGTTGCTAGCATTTGCATTGTTGCGAACGGCTAGCGTGCCAAGGGCGAGACAGCTGATTGATTCGCTGTGGGAGCGGCACCAGCAGCAGGATTTGGACGAGGAACTGGCACCGCCCGATGGACTGAGCGAGCGTTTGCGGGGATGGTTTGCCCGTCGACGAGCACGGCGAGCGTTACAACGTGAGCATGATGAAGCGGTCGACGCTACCAAGCTGGACCAGATTCTCGAGCGACTGCATGCTCAGGGACCCGACTCACTGAGTCACGAGGACCGGGTGATTTTAAAGCGAGTCAGCGAATCGCTCAAGAAATACCGCAATTCCTAGATCCATCGCTCCCCAGCGTTGAACGGGGTTTTGCTGGAGCACGTTTTCTTTGTAAGCTGTAAAAAACGAAAAGACCAAGCGTTAAAAACGCACTTGATAGAACAACGGGATAGGATGCTCTTATGATTGTTGCTGCTTCGACAGAATGTTGGCCCGAAAT
>NZ_JBFHFD010000836.1:0-3181 GCF_041583735.1 Novipirellula sp. | reverse complement strand
GACGAAGAGCAATTCACGTTGGTCGGCGCTGGCGATGAGGACTATGACTCGGGGAAAATCCTGGTGACCAGTCCCTTTGGTCAAGGTTTGATTGGCAAAAAGGTGGGCGAGACGGCTGAGATCGAGGCGCCCGCCGGAAAGCTGAAGTTCAAGATCTTGAAGATCGAATTGGATATGTAGTTCGCATCGTGTTCGCCGCGTCTGCGCGAACATTCTTCTTTGGCATTGCTTCCTATGTCCGACTCTGATTCCTCCGACGTACACCAATCGGCCGCTGATTCTCCCGCTGCACCAACGGCGGAGGAGCAGGGGCCGGGTTGGATGCCTGCGATTTTGGCAGCCACGTTACTGATGGGAATGGCCGGCTTTATCTTTTGTGGCGTATCGACTTGGTTCTTGTTTCAAAAACGAGGCGAGATGGCGGTGCGGACGATCCGCGGCAGCTATATTCCTGATATCGAACAGAGTCGGTTGTCGCCCGAGCAAAAAAAGTTGATCGTCAAACGGCTCGAAACATTTGCTGGATCGGTTGAACGCAAAGAATACGAAAACTGGCAAGCCTCCGGCGTGATGCAGCGTTTGCAACGTCTGCCCGTATTGCAGTGGGGCGAATTGGCGGCGGTGGAATCGTTCGTGCAGCAACAAGATGAGGGGGACACCGAGGAGTCTTTAAAGCAAATCTCGCGACTCCGCCGTGCCACTGAACTCGATAAGGCGACTTCGTTCGACTTCGAAGATGTGTTGTCCCCGGTTCACGAACCGGCTGACAATGCATTGGGGCGACAATTGATGCAGCCACTCACCAATGCCGCGGTCAACGAAGTGATCGTGCGAGCAAAGTTGGTTGCCGATCGTAGCGAAGTTCCCGATGAGATGTTTACCGACATCGCGATCGATGCCATCGTGCAAGAACAAATCAACGCGGGGATCGCCGCAGGCGGCTTCTAAAGCTCGAAGCCGTTGTTTCCGTCCGTTGCTCGGATATGAATTGGAAAAGGAACGCGGTTTTGTCATCTCGCAAAGTGGTTGTCGTAGGCGCCGGCCCCGGAGGGCTTGCTGCTGCGATGCAGTTGGCGTTCGCGGGCTGCGACGTCACGGTGCTCGAGCGGCGGGGGGCGGTCGGCGGCCGTACGTCCGTGATCCAGGCCGATGGGTTTCGTTTTGATTGTGGACCCACGTTCTTTCTGTACCCCCGCGTGCTCTCGGAAATTTTTCGCAGCGTTGGCTACGATTTGATGGAAGAAGTGCCGATGACTCGGCTCGAGACGCAGTATCGGTTGACGTTTGGCAAGGGAGGGCAGCTCGATTGCAGTAGTGACATCGATGCGATGGACCGCCAGATCGCAGAACTCAGTCCTGGCGATGTCGGTGCGTTCCGGCGTTTTTTGGATGACAACCGGGTCAAGCTCGAGAAGTTCCGTCCGATCTTGGAATCTCCCTTTCGTTCACCACTCGATTTGTTGCGTCCTTCGGTGTTGTCGGCGGTTCCTTATTTGCATCCGCAACGATCACTTGCCAGCGAGTTGCAGCGTTACTTTGCCGATCCTCGGCTGGTGATCGCGTTTGGATTCCAAGCCAAGTATCTCGGGATGTCACCGTTCCAGTGTCCAAGTTTGTTCAGCATCCTGTCGTTTCTCGAGTACGAGTACGGTGTCTGGCATCCCATCGGCGGTTGCAATCAAGTCAGCGAGCGGATGGCCGGCATTGCTCGATCCTTAGGCGTGAAGATCTGCCTTGACGAACCGGTCGAATCGATTGAATTGGAGGGCCGTCGTTTAACCGCAGTGCATACGAAGCGAGATCGCTACGCAGCCGATTCGTTTGTCGTCAACGCTGATTTCGCGGACTGGATGACTCGCCATGTGCCAAACGAAGTGCGACGACGTTGGAATGACAAGGCAATCGAAAAGAAAAAGTTTTCCTGCAGCACGTTCATGTTGTATCTGGGAATCGAAGGATCTTACGACGACCTTCCTCATCACAACATTCACATCAGCCGAGATTACGAACAGAATCTGAAGGAAATCGAAACCACACACTCTCTCAGTGACGATCCGTCGTTTTACGTCCAAAATGCTTCGGTCACCGATCCGTCATTGGCACCGCCCGGATGCAGCACCTTGTATGTGTTAGTGCCGGTGACTCATCAGCATGAAAACGTCGATTGGGGCGTCGAAGGAGACGCGTTTCGTGACCGCGCACTTGATTGTATGGCACAGATCGGGTGTGGTGACGTTCGCGACCGTATTCGTTTCGAGCAACGTATCACGCCCGACGATTGGCAGCAGTGTTACGGGGTCTACCGCGGTGCGACCTTCAATTTGGCTCACAATCTTGGCCAAATGTTGCATCGGCGTCCCGGCAATCGTTTCGAAGATCTGCAGGGCGTTTACCTGGTCGGTGGCGGAACGCACCCCGGCAGCGGATTGCCGGTGATCTATGAATCAAGCCGCATCACTAGCCGATTACTACTGAGTGACCTTGGCGTCGATGCGGACTTTATCGACCACCACGAAGCAACGCCGCTGCGTCAATAAGATTAAAAGCCGCCACTATGGACTCGACGGACAATGATTCTCGCGAAAGTTCGCCAAGCTATGTTCGGACAACCACTGTTGGTCGTCGGCACTATTGCGTATCCAGCGAGAAACGAGGTCGCCCCATTTTACCGGCAATTGGAGCCGTTTCCATATCGCGTGCGAGGCGGCGGAGATTGACTCGTAGAGTTCCGCAGTGGTCAGCACTTGTTCAATGCAGGCTGCCATTTGTACCGCATCTTTCTGAGGAAACAGCATCGCGTTTTCACAATGCTTCAAATGGCTGGTGAACATCGGGTGATCCGACGCAATCGTTGGCGTGCAAGCACGCAGCGCATGGTGGATGACAAGCGGGAATCCTTCGGGGTAATCATGCCGGCTCGGCACGATGACAAGATCGCACTCGTTCATCAGCGGCTCGATGGAATCGCTTGGCATTAGCCCCATCAGTTCAACGCGATCTTGGACGTCATACCGCGTGCAGTGGTCGCGTGCAAAATTTGCGGTGTCTGGTCCCACCAATTTCAGTGTCACCTTGAAGGATCTCGATTTCAAAATGGCGACCGCTTCGATCATTTCCGCCACCCCTTTGCCCTCCGACACCGTGCCGACGTAGCACAGCGTAAAGTGGTCTCGGTTACTTG
>NZ_JBFHFD010000835.1:0-3181 GCF_041583735.1 Novipirellula sp. | reverse complement strand
TCGGTCGTGATCGGTCTGCAGTTTTTCACGGCTGATGATTGTCGGGATGATCAGATCGAAACCAGTGGCTGCCAATCGCTTCGCAATCTGTTCATTGGGTCCGAGTCCGTCGGCGAGTCCCAGCAATTGCTCGGGTGACTGATCGGCGTCGGGAACCACAACGCACATGCCGACGGCGGACTCCTTTTGCTGCACCCTAAGTCCTTCGCCGAAAACATTGGCGAACACCGGCCAGCGAACTTGAAAAATGCGAAAACGATCCGACTCGGCAACGAGTGCCGGGTTCAACTGATCGCCGTATTGTTCCAATTGCGGTGGCAGACGTTGTTCGGCAATCCCAAGTACCGACCGAAGCTCCGATCGAAGCGATGCTTGCTGAATGTCATCAATTTCCAGTTCGTGGCGTTTTTCGTTGGCGACGGCGATCTGCGAGTCAATGAACTTGTGAGCTCCGCTCATCAAGCGGCCTGATAGATCCGATTCAGGCCAATGAAGCGGCTTTGTGCCGGCAAGCGTTTCAATCGCCGCGGCCGGCTGCTCTGGCAGAACCTTCAACAACACCAATGTCGCCCAGCAGGCGGCCGTTGTCGAAATGAATTGATCCTTGCCGTGCGGATAACCGGTTTCGAAGTAGGTTTGGAACGGCTTACTACGCGATACGACATGCCACGACCCGTCGTCCAATTGCGTTCGCAGTAAATACTCCAGACCGTGTTTGTAACTGTCTGCCGTTACCGCAATCCCCGACTCGGCCAGGGCATACAGAACCGTTGCGGTCGCGTAGGCGTCGCTTTCCATCTCCGCTAGTTGAGCCCAACCGCCGTCGGGTCGTTGCTGGGAAATCAAGTCCTGAATCAGTTTTTCGGAGCGCTCATCAAGACCGATGTAGGGCAGAGATAGCAGTTGAAACACACGATCCTCGGTGTCTTTCGGTTCGGCGGTTTCAAACCATTTCGCTGCATTCCGCGTGACCTCGTCAATCTTCGACTGATGCGACGGACGACCAAAGTTTTCGATCGCGCGAAGCGCCAAGTACGTTGTCGCGAAATTGCTTTTCTCCGAGGGCGGACGATTGCTCGAGCACGACCAGACGCCGCTCTCACGTTGCTTGCCCAACAAGTAATCGACGACCGTATCGGAAATGTCGTCTGCGGATCGCTCGCCAGCTTCCAGTCCCCACAAAGCCCAACCGGCCGTATCGACTTGCCCTCCCGTGCCTCGACCGTCGGCATATTGTTTCTGCGATCGTTTCAAGTGCGCGTAGGTATGCTCAAGCTGGCGAAGCAGATTGTCGGGGTCGATGTGAAAGCCATGTTTGCGGGCTTCGGCAAAGACCACGACTGGCATCGCTTGCCCGTGACAGGTGAAGCAAGTGCGGCGCTGCGCCGTTTCCGCCGACGCGATTTCCAGAAGCGGCAGCGATCGCTCGACTGCATCGTGCACTCGTGCAGAAAAACTCAGCGGCTCCGCTGCCGCCAGCAGATGGCAGTGGGAGCTAACATACAAAAGGATAGCAACAACAATGGCGGTTGTACGAGGCATGTTCAGGAACCGGTGAATCCAAATAGTTTTGCCGCGGTACCGCCAAGAATTTTCGTGCGATCATCGGCCGACAAATGTGACAGTAAATCCGCGACGCGTAAGCGATAGTCTCGATAGGACTCTCCGGTCGCTGCCGAATTGAATCCTCCTCCGTAGATCATTCGTTCCGCGCCAAATGCGTCCGTCAATCGCCGAACGATGGGTTTCACATCGCGATGAGGATAACTGTTCTGATCAGGTATCGAGGAAATCTTCATCACCGTATTGGGAAACCGTGACCAGCGAACAACAACCTCATGCTCTTCAGGCGTGCCTTGCATCGGTCGCCCCAGGTGGTCGATTATGACCGTTGTGTCGTTAAACTCTCGAATCAACGGTTCGAGACCCGGAGCATATCGGGGCTCGAAATGCAGTTGAATCGCAAGCCCAAGGTCCGACGCAGTTTTCCAGAGATGACGTAGCTCTTTTGTACCGAAGGGCGGCAAACGATCAGGTGCGTACGCGTGCACGCGAGCGGCAACGATCCGCCCCGGATTTCGCTGAACCAACGGAGCCATCTGGTCGACCGAACCAGGGCGATCAGCAAAGAACAAGCACGTCCCCTTCAATCTTCCCTGGCCAACGTTCAAGCAGTGCTCCAAGTACTGGTGGTCGTCTTGATAGGGCTCCGGATGAACGACGGCCGCAAAGTCGACGCCGGCATCGTCCATGCACTTCAACAGATGCTCTGGAGTTGCCGCAGCGTCGGGCCGATACGGCGCCCGTGCATGATACGGAAAACGGCGATCCTGACCGGCGAAACAATGAAGATGCGTGTCAACAACCACGCTCGACGCGGCATCATCCGCAAAGGCTGCAGCGGATGAAAGCGGTAGGGTGCCAAGACAACGAAGCAGATCGCGACGATTGAGTTTGTTCATGGATGTGCCTGATATCGGATGAAACGTGGAAATTGCCAGACTCGGGATGGCTCCGAGGGAAATCCAAATCGGCTAAGTGTAATGCTTCACAGCGGTGCCCCTGAGCCCTCCGGTTTTGACGCGGACGCTGTTGGCGGCCTTTGCCCAGCATACCCCGAATCGCTTACCGCTGCCTCTTGTACTTCACTGCTTGCGGCGAGTGAGTTGTAAGCTGCGGCAGTCACGAATTTCGGCCGGGCTTGTCCTGGTGGGATAACCACTGACCACTACCCTTGGCGTCCAATACGACGTGAATGGGATGGGACGTCGGAGTCAGTCTCAGCAGACAAACATTTATACAAAGAGAGCAAGGCGGAAACCGAGATTCCGTATTCTCGCTCGATGCGTGGCGGATGGAAAACATTTATGATGTAATACGCCGCCAACTCCCACCTCGGAAACCCACATGAAAATCCTATTCAAATCGTTGCTACTGGCGGAACTTTTGATGCTTTGCATGTCGCATGGATCCGTGCCTGCGGTGGCCGCGGATTCAAACGCGATCGACCGCGTCGAGAGCAATCGCAAGCCCAACATCATTCTCGTCATGGCGGACGATCAGGGGTGGGGAGATGTCGGATACAATGGTCATCCGTTCGTGCAGACGCCGGAGTTGGACGCGATGGCAAAAGAGGGCTTTGTGTTCGACCGCTTCTATGCTGCGGCGCCAGTGTGCTCGC
>NZ_JBFHFD010000834.1:0-3188 GCF_041583735.1 Novipirellula sp. | reverse complement strand
GTTTCCAGGATTGACCGCCACATCGCTTTGCATGAAATCTTGGTACTGAGTGCTGGCTCGGACCAAGCGATGTTTGCCACTGAGGATGCCGAAGGTGACCGTGCGATCGAGTCCAAAGGGGCTGCCGACGGCCCACACCGGCGACCCCACGCGGCAGCGGTCGCTGTCACCCCAGCGGATCGGTATCAGTTTGTTGGAGTTGATTTTCAGGACGGCGAGATCGGTCAGCGGATCGGACCCCACTACCACCGCTGCGGTGCGTCTGCCATCGCTGAGCGTCACCATGACATCTTCGCCATCGGCAATCACATGGCGATTGGTGACAATGTAGCCTTCTTCGTCAACGATGACGCCACTGCCTTGATCTGAAGTCGTCAGCACCTCGGAGCGTCGGAAGCTGGTCGCGGATACGAGCGCATCGCCGGGGCGTCGTTTGACTTCGATGTGGACGACGCTGGGGGCGACCGCGGCGGTGACCATTTGATAGGCATCGCTCAGTGTGTCCAACGAAACGTTTTTGAGCCCTTCGCTGCCCCAATCCGTCTCAGCCCGTAATTCACCCCGATGCCACGAATAACGAATCTCTTCGACAATTTGAGGGACGGCGAAACGCGCCGCAGCCAACATCAATGCCATCGTCGCCAACAGCATCAAACTTTGCAGGATCGGATCGGGATGACGCTGCGATTTGCGGCTGGCTGGTTTGGCGTCGGACTGTTTCGAAGCATCGTCCTGCTTGCCGTTGGAATCGATTTCGCTCTTTGCCATGACCTGCTCTGCGGTGGTCGCGTCAAGCGTTTCGCAGGACGACGGCTCGTTGGTCGTTTGGACTTTGTTGGACTGGGGTGAGGGTGCCTGTATCGAAGCTGAGGAAACCGCTGCCGATTTGGTTTCCGCCGATTCGTTTTCTGCAGTCGACTTTATCAGCGAAGAGGAGGATGCAGCAGACGAATCGATTGCCGCAGATGGATCGGGCGTAGTGGGCGGCGAGGATACTTTCATCCGCACCAATGTGACTTCGACGGGAGGCGGAACCGGCGATGACGACGACCGCTGCGGTATTTCAACATCGCAAATTCGCGACAGATTCGGAGTTTGCGGATCGTGATGAGCCACATCGAAACGCGGCTTCCCACTGGATGACGCCGATGGCGGAGGCGATACAGAGCTTCGGTGTGACTTTTCCACTGAGTCGGAACCGCTTTGCGGCGAGTTGGTCGAGGGATTCGGAGTCGTCGATGACGCAGGATCAATAGGAAGCATGAGTGAACGGACTCCGATCGCACCGAGAACGTGCCCTTGATCGCTGATCGAGAAAAAGGGCTTGGATTGCGGTCCTATTGTAAAGCAGTGTCCTGCCAATCGGGAAATGATTTTTTGGCTTGGTGGGGATGGTTTTGCAGAACAAATGCTCAATCACCACCCTAATCGGGGCGGTGCTGCGGATTCGTTCGCTTCGCCTGGATTTGCGGGTTAGGGGACGAAGCGGGACGGTTGGATGGTGATTCGGGCAGTGCAGGCCGATTTGGGCAGGCACCGTTCTGTGCAGGGCAGGCACCGTTCTGTGGAGATTGTGCAATAGGGTCAAGACGAATCGCCTCGCAACAATGTATGCTAGGGGCCATCATTAAACCCTGTTTTTACGCATTCCCGCCGGCGCCCCAGAGTCATGTCGCATCCAGCCCGAGAGTCGATTTACCAAGCCATCGCCTCGATCCGATTGATCGATCCCCACACCCACATCAATCCGCATGCGCCGGCATCGCGAACGCTCGCCGATCTGCTGGGCTACCATTACTACACCGAACTTGCGCATTCCTCGGGGATGCCCAAGCACGAAATCGAAGAGCCGGGGATCTCGCCTCACGAACTGGTGCGTCGCTTGGTGCACAACCTCGGGCCAATCGAGAATACCTCTCAGTACCGCTGGCTGGTCGAAATCTGCAAGAAATTTTTTGGCTTCGAGGCCGATCGCATCGACACCTCCAACTGGGAATCGGTTTACGACGCTGCCGAGCGTTCAATGGCATCGGCTCAGTGGTCCCAAATGGTGCTGGATCAAAGCAACGTCGAAGCGGTTTTCCTGACTAATGATTTTGATGATGAATTGAGTGGGTTCGATACCAACACCTACATCCCGTGTTTGCGGACCGATGACTTGGTGTTCAAGTTGCACCAACGTGAAGTCCGCGAACGACTCGAGCGTTGCAGCGGCGTGGTGTTGAATGGTTCACTCGGCAGTCTGCGGAGTGCGATTCGTCAGCGGTTCGAACACTTCACGCAAAACGGAGCTCGCGCGTGTGCGATTTCGCTGCCGCCTTGGTTCGAGCCGACGATGGTCAACGAAGGCCGTGCGGCCAATGCACTTGCCGCCGTGCTGCGTCACGGTGAATCGGTCGATGCCGCCCATCTTGCGGCGCTGTCGCGAGCGGTCTTTTGGATGCTGGCCGAACTTTGTGACGAGTTCAAGTTGCCGTTCGATTTAATGATTGGGGTCAATCGTGGCGTCTATGCCGAAGGGGTGTTCCAAGGCCAAGATCTCTACGATTCGCGAGTCTCGTTGATCCAGTATCGCGAACTGTTCAACACATTCCCCGAAGTCAAGTTTCCTGTTTCGGTGCTGGCCAGTGTTACCAACCAGGAACTCGTCAGCTATGCCTGGATTTTTCCCAACGTGATCACCAACGGACATTGGTGGTACAGCAATACGCCTTCATTCATCCACCGCGATGCTGCGGGCCGACTCGAAGCGGTGCCACAAACCAAACAAATCGGCTACTACAGCGACGCCTACAAGCTGGAATTTGTGTGGCCCAAGTTTGACATGTATCGCAATATCTTGGCAAACATACTTGCCGAGCACTTTGTGGGCTTCAATGGCTGGAGCGAAGAGCAAGCGATTGAACTTGGGTACAAAGTATTGCGCGGCAACGTCGAAGAAATTTTCCCCTCTCGAGCGAGCGGTGACACCACGGAGTCCGCTGTTGAAATTTCCGCCCAGGAACCAGACGGTGCCGAGGATCTCGGCTCGATTGGTTTCGCCGATGCCGCACTTGCTGCGTCCTCTGCTGCGTTGACCGGAGAAGCGATCGGCGTGATCGAAGTCGATTCCGAATCGAGCGAATCGGACGAGGAGGTTTCGGTGTTGGAAACGATCGAGATTGACGAGGATTTTGAACCGCAGGATG
>NZ_JBFHFD010000833.1:0-3193 GCF_041583735.1 Novipirellula sp. | reverse complement strand
GCAACACCTCCGCAGACTACGGACAACCGTTTGCCAAGACGTTCAAGCAATACGAGTATGACTTCTATAAAGTCGACCCGATGTTGTTCAGCCCCGCCGTGGTGACGATTCATAACCTGCACAGCGGTCGAACTTGGAATCATGGCAAAATCGCCACCGATGTGCTTCGTCAATCGTTTCTATCATGAGCGGCCAGCGATTTCTCGTGCTGGGTTGCGGCGAAGGTTGGCATGCGAACCAATTGCGAAACGCCGCCGACAAACTCGGCTGCGAGCTGCATGGCTGTGACTATGAGTCGCTGTTTGCCTCGATCCAATTGAACTCGATCCATCTGGCTTCCCCTCCCGATCGCAATGCTGTTGATTTGGGTGCGGACGGTTTCACGGAAGCTGCGATCTCAATCGATCAGTTCGATGCCGTATTGGCCAGGACGATGCCGGCAGGATCGCTGGAAAAGATCACCTTTCGGCTTTCCATCCTGCATGCCTTGGCCGGCGATACGATTGCTAACAATCATCCTGTTACGGTGATCAATTCGCCGCGAGGCCTGGAGATCGCGATCGACAAATTTGCCACGCTCGCTCATGTTCGCCGGCTCGGTTATCTCGTTCCCGAAACAATCGTCGTGCAGTCGCGGAACGAAGCGATGGCGGCGTTCGAGCGACTCGGCGGCGACTGTGTCGTGAAACCTCTTTTTGGCGGCGAAGGACGCGGAGTAATGCGAATCCAGGACCCACAATTGGCTTGGTACACCTTTTCGACACTCGATCAACTCGATGCCGTGTTTTATGTGCAAGCGTTTGTTCGCCCCGGTGGACGTGACACTCGGCTGCTAGTGATTGGCGATCATGTGATCGCCGCCCGTCGCGAAAACCCGAGCGATTTCCGCACCAATCATTCTCATGGGGCAACGACAACGCAAATCCAACCGAGCCGCGAACAGATCACCATGGCCAAACAGATCACCTCGACAATGGGGCTAACATTCGCCTCGGTCGACCTAATTGATTGTGACGATGATGCGCCGCGAGTGTTGGAAGTGAACGCCGTCCCAGGATGGAAGGGACTGCAACAAGTTTGCACTGAGAACATCGCCACGCTGGTCGTGCAAACACTGATCGATGCGTGTAAGTCCGTCCCGATTAACTCTCCGATCAAAAACACCTCACCGACGCCAGCTCCCCACGAGGCCACGTCATGACCAACCAAGTCAAAGATGGCAATGTCGCCGCTCGCTTGCGAATTATCCGCAGTTTATCACCGGGCGGAATCGCGATTGCAGAGCCTAGCGGGCCACCGCGGTCCGATGGCATGCGTCAGTACGATCTGACGACTTTCGAGAACCTTGACCAACGCAGTGACGAGATCGCTCGCGGGCTGATCGCTTGGGGCGTCAAACCAGGCATGCGGCTGGCGATGCTGGTCCCGTTCGGCGGCCAGTTTATCGAACTTGTCTTTGCACTACTGAAAGCGGGCGTGGTCGCGATCCTGATCGATCCCGGCATCGGCCGCAAACATTTGGTGAATTGTCTGAGCGAATCGGATCCCGATGGCTTTGTCGGCATCCCCAAGGCTCAAGCGATTCGCAGTGTGCTGCGCAGCCGGTTTCCGCAAGCCAAATGGAACGTCACGGTCGGTAAACGCTGGCTGTGGGGTGGGCAAACACTAAATCAAATTGCCAAGCGAGGCCGAGAAGCATCTGGCGACATCCTGCCGACGATTGAGCGAACCGACGCGGCGGCGATCATCTTTACCACCGGCAGCACCGGGCCGCCCAAAGGGGTGCTGTACACCCACGGCACGTTTCATGCACAAATCGACCGGATTCGTGAACGCTACGACATTCACCGCGGTTCGCGAGACCTTGCCTGCTTTCCATTGTTCGGGCTGTTCGATGCGGTGATGGGGGTAACCACGATTATTCCGGACATGGATCCCACCAAACCTGCCGAAGTGAATACGCAACGTTTGATCGAAGCCGCCAACCAATGGGAAGTCGACCAAGCGTTTGGCTCGCCAGCCCTTTGGAACACGGTCGTCCGTTGGTGCGAAGCCAACAATGTCCAGCAACCGTTTCCAACGCTTCGGCGTGTTTTATCGGCCGGGGCGCCGGTTCCCGCCGCGACGCTGACCAAGCTTCGCAGTTTGCTTGATCCCGAAGTCAATATCGTCACGCCCTATGGCGCGACCGAGGCGCTTCCAATCGCCTCGATCGAGTCACGCGAAGTGATTGCCGAAACGGGGCCTGCTGCGGCTAAGGGCAAAGGGGTTTGCGTCGGTACGCGCTTTGAAGGAGTCCAGTGGCGTGTGATCAAGATCAATGATGGTCCGATGACGCAGATCGACGAGACCGAAGAAATGCCGCAAGGCAAGATCGGCGAACTGATGGTTTCAGGCCCGATGGTAACGACTCAGTACGTGGTCCGATCGGACCAGAATGTGATGCACAAAATCCAAGACGGCGACCGCGTCTGGCATCGCATGGGCGACGTCGGTTACTTGGACTCGCGAGATCGATTCTGGTTCTGTGGACGCAAAAATCATCGCATCGAAGCGGGCAATCGCACGCTGTTCACGATCCCCTGCGAATCGATCTTCAATTCGCATCCTCGCGTCTATCGTTCGGCACTCGTTGCACGCGGCGAACGTCCCGAGCAAACTCCGGTGGTGATGATCGAGACGATTGATTGTCGGCAAAACAACGGCAAACCGATCGCGGACGCGGACGGCCTGCGAACGGAGCTACTCGAATTAGCCGCTCGCAATCCGATCACACGCCGGATCGAAGAAATCATTATTCGCCGGACGCCGTTGCCGGTTGATATCCGGCACAACAGCAAGATTTTCCGCGAACGATTGGCCGAGGAATTACGAGCCGAAAGACGAACGTAGGTGTACGCAGGCCGGAACGCAGCGACAGCGAAGTTCCGGTATGGCGGCAACGACGTCACCTCGCCCGAGCGAAGTTTCGCATAGGCAACATTACGCAAGTCACCTCGCCCGAGCGAAGCTAGGGAGAGGTCGGACGGGCCCTTGAGGCCTCGTCCGGGTGAGGGGCGACCGCGCTCGCTTGATGTGTCGTTCGACTCGGATTGCTCGGTCGGCCCTCACTCGAGCAATCGCTCAACGCTCTGCTCGACCTCTCTCAAACTACGTTTGGGCGAGGTGACAGTACCGCGACGCATCGACTATT
>NZ_JBFHFD010000832.1:0-3195 GCF_041583735.1 Novipirellula sp. | reverse complement strand
TGCAGCGAGCGGTGCCCCGTCGAGGGCGCCATCCAAGTCAGCGAGGGAAAACCCAAGGTCAAGGAATCTGCGTGCACGGGTTGTGGTGTCTGTCGCTATGTTTGCCCGGCGCCGGAAAACGCAATCCTGCTGATGCCCGCATTCATCCGCCCGACTCCGAAAACAAGACAGCGAGACAAATCACTCGATGAATGAATCCCACGACGTGCCGGATACGAACGAGACGCCGGAATTACTCGAAGCTCACTGGGGCCGCGAACAAGTGGTTCAGTTGTTTCAAGACCTCAGCGAAGGTGCCACCGTTGAACACGTGCAAGTGCGAACGGCGTCCGACGGTCGCGCGGCCGATCAATCGGTCACGCTTCTCGAGGCCAAAGCGATCTTTGAGAAAGGCGATGCCCGTGCGATTCAAATTCGCTACGGCTTCGATGGACAAAATTGGTGCGACACGCTGATGGTCAAACCTGACGAAGTCCACATCATCCGCACGCGAGTGTAACGTGACCCTACCGGCCAGCATTTAATTCGTCCGCCACGTTGCGGTGCAAACGTTGGTTGCGGCAATGCTAATCCCGTGCCTGATAAATACTCCGGCGTCGGCTCAGTTTTCGTACGAGCGAGAACCGATCGAGTACTCAACGACCTCTCTCGCCCAACGGATGCCCGTGAATCGGACGAAGATACCTTTGTTTTCAGCCAGTTGGCGGAGCGACTTGTCGATGGATTACTGATGGTCGACGAACCGCCACTGAGCGACCAAATCAGCGGCGCGAGTTCGTTTACCGAGCGTTTCCAAACGCGAGGCCCGGCGGATCCGCAAGGCCGCAGTTTGCGACAATTCGATCTTCGCCCCCGGTTATTCAATTACCGATGTAGCTATTTGATCTACAGTGATTCGTTTGATGCGATTCCTGATCCCGTCCGAGTGCGTGCTCTAAAACGACCGGGAACGATCGTCTTTTCCTTACGGGGCATCTTTCCCGTGAAAAAACGCTGAGCCAGGAATTTCAGACATCGGAATATCCCCGTATTGCCAGCGTACGTTTAACATTCGTCTGCCGCGGCCTTGAAAATAGTCAAGCCGAAACGGCACGAGTCCCGCCTGCAAACGTAGCACACACGATTCCTCGAGTGCCGGATGGTCGCCATCGTTAACGATTCGATCGCGTCCTCCAATCGTCAACCGGCTGCCGTCATCCGAAGCAAGATTGAACGTGTAGACACCACTCGTGGGTACATTTAGAAAACCATCAAAGCGGACCGCGAAGTATTCGTCGCGTGGTTTGACCGCTTCGACATCCAGCCCCATGGCGACGCTCGATCTCGGCCCGGGAGCACGAAAAGCCATTTCCAAAGTGTTGTTGAATTTCCTTGGATCCAGCGGATAGGTGGTAACGGTCAAACCTGGCTCCGTCGCGTCGGCAATCTCGTCGTCCACCGCTGCGGCAGGCACCGCTTCGGCTAACGTCAAACTCACCTGCATCCGCTGGTCACCGCGCACCACATCGACCTGCAGTGTCTCGCCCGCTCTCCTTCCCACCAATGCCAGTGGCCATTGGTAGGCATGCTGCGTTTCGTTGCCATTGACGCTTACCACTTGATCACCGAGTTGCAGCTTCGCATCCGCCGCAGGTCCGGAATCGTCAACCGAGGTCAAAGTGGGTGGATCCACAAGCGGGTCGACGTCGCATCCTGCAGTGATTCCATCGCGAGCTTCGATCGCCAACACTCGCGGGATCAATTCGCGGATTCGGTCAGCTCCCATTGCCAGCCCCAGCGACTCGGAATTCGAATGCAGTCGCAGTGCCATCCCGATTTGGGCTCCTTCGGCGTTCACCAAGGGACCACCCGAGTTGCCTTGAAACAGCGGCGCCGAGGTTTGCACCATGCCGGACGTATAGACATCGCTTTGAAAGGAGTAGCGATCCAGCCCGCTGAGAATGCCTTCGCTGACCGTCAGTCCCACGCCACGCGGGTTCCCGATCGCGACGATCGGTTCGCCGAGCATCAAATCGTGACTGCGGCCGATCGGTAAGATTGGCAGCGGCTCGCCAGCGAGGATACGGATGATCGCCAGATCATAGGCTTCGAGTTCCGCGATTGGCTTGTAGCGAAATTGCCTTCCCTCGCGGTTTTGAACGATTCCCGCCGCGGCCCCCGTGATCACATGCGACGCCGTCAACGCATAGCCCGCCGAATCAATCGTGCTGGCGGAACCTGTCCGGCCTTGCTGTCGCCCGGTATCGTCCTTTCCCAAAAAAGCAAACACCGACGTCACGGCCGGAACCGCCTTTTGCAACATGCGAACTTGCGGCGTAAAACGCGGGCTGTCCTCGGAGACCGTATTTTCAGTCAAAATCGCGTGAGGCTCATCCGCCAGTAGCGGACGGAGCGACGGACAGAACATCGCCGACATCAGGATAAAGGCCAATGGAAGCAATCGAATCAAAGCAGATTCCTTCTTGTCTAAAAACGCGTTCATGGGAGCAGCTAACGATACCAGAAAACAGCGCAGCCAAGGCCGGAGGCCGACATAATCTCTGCCGGTGGCGTGAGCCACCGGAACTAGGGCATGGGCACGAACAAAGCCCAGCGGGCGACACACTTGCGGACCTTGTGTCGGCCTCCGGCCTCGCGGCGTCCGCTGACTCCCAAACCGTTGGCTCACGCCAACGGCATTCACTGTATCGGCCTCCGGCCTAGCGCATCCGTTTGTTTCTGTAGCGATCAGCGGCTCCCCTTTCTGTCGCCGCTATCGCGGCTATGTGTTTTTTTCGTACCCGAAACCCCATGCTTACGCATGGGGCTACTATCTATCGCCGCTATCGCGGCTGGGTCGTAACGAATTGTCATCGACAACGCCACTCGGCGTTAAGCACTATCCAGTGATGGCCCCAGGTTTAAATCACAACCACAGTGTCTGATTTACAAACGCCAGTTGGCTTTGAAATGTGTCGGCCTCCGGCCTGGTTTTCATGGTGCTTTCGCTCCACGCTCGAGAGTCGCGTGAAACTCGAAAGTTTGATGCCGTTGGTTGACTCTGCTCACCGGCCTGCGAAGAATCCTTTCGGTTTGAACGGATTCCCCTTTTTGGAGACGAGAAGTATGTGGGCTCGATTGTTGTACGGTGCTGGACTTGCCTTGGTTGCGTCTCAATTGTTTGCGCAAGCTCCGATCTAAGATCGCACCATCGCT
>NZ_JBFHFD010000831.1:0-3199 GCF_041583735.1 Novipirellula sp. | reverse complement strand
TCGGTCAGCCCCGACAAGGAAAAGTCGAAATTACAAATTCAATTTCACGACGACCACGGCAAGCTGATGTACAAGGTTGCGAAAGAGCAATAAACAACCCCGATTGGAATTCATTCGGTGTTTTGAGTGTCGCTGACGCCCCATGCCATCTACGTTGGTGTTGACATCAAATATTGGGTGAGAGTTTCACCTCCGGTCTATACTGCAGTAACCTCTCCACCGACGAAGGAGACTACTGATTAAGTAGCGAGCAGATAGGCCGGAGGCCGAAACATGACTTGCCGTTGGCGTGAGCCAACGGTTTAGGTGCGACCTGTCGCCGTAAGGCCGGAGGCCGACACACTAACCGAGAGTGTGTCGCCCGCTGGGCTATGTGTTCCTAGCTCCACTAGCCGGTGGCTCACGCCGCCGGCAGAGGGTGTGTCGGCCTTCGGCCTATAATCATTGCTACTAGATCAGCTGTCTTCGAAGTTGGTGGAGAGGTGGGGGAATGTTGTGCGAACTGCCGTGAAGCTTCGCGATGCAATTGTTGATTCACAGGAACCCTATCCAAGTCCTGTCAGTGTGCTCGTGCCACTGGAAAAACGATCGGTTTCGAGGCCGAGGTGTTGCAGGTAGCTGACGAACAAGTTGCAAAGCGGGGGCGGCGAACCGGGGGCAAAGGCGAGATGTTGGCCATGTTTGAAATGGCCCCCTGCGGCAAGGATCGGTAAATCTGTATTGCTGTGGCTCGATGCGTTTCCGAGGTTCGATCCCAACAGGATCGCCGTTTGATCCAACAGCGTGTTGTCGCCTTCGTGAACCGCATCGAGTTTTTGCAGCAGTTCGGCAAACAGCCGCATCTCTTCTGTCTCAATGATCGATAACATTTCGATCTTATTGGGATCACGACCGTGGTGGCTTAGGTTGTGCCATCCGTCGTCGACGCCCTCCAGTGCGACCACTTCGTTGCCACCGGCACCAAGCATGGTGATCAGCCGCGTGGAATCGGTTTGGATGGCCAGGAAAATCATGTCGTACATCAATTGCATCGTGCCGGTAAAGTCGGCGCGATCGGTGATGTCGGTCGGCGGCTTGCGATCGACGGTGGGTTTGGGACGTTTTGACCACTCGGCCGCTTGCACGAGCCGGACTTCGAGCTCGCGGACGCTGGAAAAGTATTGATCCAAGGTTTGGTTGTCTTCGCGACCGACTTCACGCTGGACTTTGTGTGTTTGCTCCAGAACGAGGTCCATCACACTCTGGCCATCTTCGATTCGCCGCATCTGGGCGGCCTTCTCGTCCTTGTTGCCATCGAGAAACAGTTTGGCAAATAGTCGTGACGGACGCGATTCGGCGGGGATTTGCACACCTGATCGTGTGAACGAAAGACTCGATCGATTCGCCGCCAACACCAACGAACCAAATCGAGTACGGTGGCCAATTTGTTCCGCCGCATATTGGTCGACCGATATGGTGTTCTGAAAACTCGGTTGCCCTGGATGGGCTGCGCCCGTTAGAAAGCTTTTCTCTGCCGCGTGACCTCCGTCGACGTCCGGATGCATCAAACCGGACACGATCGAAACCTTGTTGCGAACCGCTTGTAAAGGCTCCAAGTACGGAGTGACCTCGTATTGGTGCCCCGCTGATTTTGGAAATAAGTTGGGGGTATGGATTCCTAGCGGAGCACAAATCATCAGCATGCGGCGGATATCACCGTTGCTCGGGTCGGTCGCCGTCTGCTGTGGATCCGCAGCCCTGGTTGTGGTCGGCGAGAATGTCTGCAGCAGCGGCAGCGACATCGCGATGCCGGTGGACCGTAAAATTCGTCGGCGATCAATGCGGAGATTCATGATGCGATGCTTTCTAGGTTTAAGGCTGCAGAAATAAGTCACTCGCGACAATTTCCAAGATCAACGAACGCAAACCGTGATCATTCTGTTTAGCTTGGCTGACGATTGCATCGATGTCACGGCGATCGGAAATCGCAATGCGGCGACCTAATGCATAGACGCACAGCTTACTTGTGATCGCTCGGGTGATCGACGCTTGGTCTTGCAACAAACATTCGCGGAATTGGTTGAAATCGTCGAACGTGCGACCGTCGGCAAATTGGGAAGCGGTTTCGACCGACGGGCCTTTGCGATAAGAGATTCGCTTGTCGGGGATCTTTTCTCCCTCACCGAGCGATCGATACCAAGTCCGTTCGCCGCCGATCGGATCAAAATGTTCCAAAGCAAATCCAGCAGGATCGATTCTTTTGTGACAGCTTGCACACGAATCGACGGATGCGTGCTTGCTGAGCTGTTCCCGGATCGTCGTGGCGCCACGAATATCGGGTTCCACCGCGGCAACGCCCGGCGGCGGTGGCGGTACGGTGCGACCGAGCAAATTCGTCAGTACCCAATTGCCACGGAGCACGGGTGAGGTGGTCGTGCCGTTGGCCGTCACCTTCAACACACTGGCGTGCGTCAGCACCCCGCCGCGAACGCTGTCGGGTGGAAGCTGCACTCGCTGAAACGTTTCGTTGCCCTGTATGCCTTGGATGCCGTAATGTTTCGCAATCCGTTCATTCAAAAAGGTAAAGTCCGAGTCAATGAAATTTGCGACGCTGAGATCTTCTTGCAAAACATGGGCAAAGAACTGGCGGGTTTCGCCGAGCATCGCTTCGACCAAAAGAGGATCATATTCGGGATACAACTTGCCATCGGGCGTGGTGAATTTGATGTCCCGCAGATCGAGCCATTGCCCCGTAAAATTCTCGACGAATCGCTGGATCTTCGAGTCACGCATCATCCGCTCGGCTTCCGCCTTGCGAATTTTAGGATCGCGTAGTTTGTCCGACGCCGCCAGTTCAAGCAGTCGATCGTCGGGCATCGTCGACCATAGGAAATAGGACATCCGCGATGCGATCGTGTAACTATCCACACTGGGATCGCGATTGATCAGCAAGAATTGCGGCGAGCATAATATGGCAGTCACGCCGGCACGTACGGCTTGCTCAAACGTGCGGCCTGACTGCAATCGATCGAGTGTCAAACGAACGAACGGTTCGATCTCGGATCCATCGACGGGACGGCGAAAGGCACGCGGCACAAGGTTGCGAATGATTCGCTCGGCATCTTCTTCAGCATTGGACGATGCGACCACATGACGCTGGACCCCTTTGCGGTGACGCATGTAGACGGATTGCTCGGGAACCATCGTGATCGAGTCGGGG
>NZ_JBFHFD010000830.1:0-3200 GCF_041583735.1 Novipirellula sp. | reverse complement strand
CCAGGTCCAACGATTCAAATTCCTGCCGTACCCAATCGATAACCATCCGTGCAACCTCCGTGCGATGAAAATCTAATTCGCAGAATCATTCGCACACGCACGAGAAAGGGCAAGAAAAAGTTTTGGGGTATAAAAAGGCTGGAAGTCTATCCTACGGGGTTGCGATCTGGCCGCTGACGCGTCATGAACGTAGGGGTTTGGGGAGCAACGATCGGAAGACCTTGCGGGTTCGCCGCGTGAAGCGTCCCGCGAGCCCGTGGGCTTGGTGGTGAGCGGCCAGCCCTGGTTCGGCGAACAGGTTCTGTCCGCGGAATTTGCCGTAAAAGAAATCGCTCGGTTCGTAATAATCAAACGGCACGCCGTGCTTGTTTGCGTAAAAACCGTATTTCAGCGATGCGTCTTGCGACTGCGGGGTCCATTGTGCCGCGTCGGCTAAGAAGTTTTGGATTCGCTCGGGAGTGTAGGCTTGATGCGCCACATCGAGCTGGTCGTAGAACGATGATCCCAATAACAGCACTGGTTTGCCATAATAAGCGGCTTCCACGCCGACGGTCGAACCGTAGGTGATCACCAAATCGCTGGCGTCAATCAAGTCGTACGAATTGATCGGCGAATCGGCTGCGATCACCGTGACGTTTTCACCTCGCGGTAAGTTGTCCCAAAACGCTCTCGACTCGGCCGATTTGCTTCTTAAGTGGGGGTGGACGCGGATCGCGAGATGACAGTCCGGTTGCGACTTCATCGCGTCCAACAGCGTCAGCACCGCTTTGGCTTGCGTTTCAAATCCTTGTTGTGCAAACGCGTCACCGATCGCCACGTTTTCGTCGTCCGATCCGCAGAAGTAACTCAGCAAATGTTTCGCTTTGCGGAACTCTGCTGGCACTCCTTGATCTTGATGACTGGTGAAGGAGGGCCATCCGTGTGATCCTCCTTGACGCCGGCCTTCGAAAAAAGCTCTGGCTTGTTCGTCTCGATATTCTTCGGAGTGCTGGTCCCAAAACTTCAAGATGTTCTGTTGCAACCGCACGCGATTGTGCGGCACGTCGGTCAGTAAGCAATAATGCGCCGGGTCGCACCCACGCTCTTGGATTCGAAACTCTGTCTCGTTCGCTTGTGTGGCACGCATGATGCCGCGGGTGCTGCAGAACCGACCGTTAAAGAAATAGGCGAGGTCGTAGTGGTCCGACTTCAGGACTTGGTCGGCCGCTTCGTATGCCAGCATGAATGCGAGGATCGCGTCGCGAACGATCTCACAGTGCTTGTGCACATCAAGGTCGGGTGATTTGAATCGGGACACCAACGACGAAACGACGCCCATGCCCAGATCCATCCCCCGCCACTGCGAGGACTTCAGGTTCTCAATCGTTGTCAGCGGCAATTCAGCAGCCTCGTTCGTCAATTCGTTTTTCAGCGAATCGGACAATCCAAGATGCTCGATCACGCGGACGTCACTACCGAGTCGCTGCAGGCCTCGATGAAACGCGGTTCTGGGGCGAACCGATGGATCGGTTGGTCCCCACGGTTCGTGGTAGGGCAGTTCGCCGTACCAAAAGCAGATCGTGACT
The DNA here is from genome assembly GCF_041583735.1 of Novipirellula sp. Lineage (NCBI taxonomy): Bacteria > Pseudomonadati > Planctomycetota > Planctomycetia > Pirellulales > Pirellulaceae > Novipirellula > Novipirellula sp. The sequence goes on along the minus strand of NZ_JBFHFD010000830.1, from coordinate 1,635 downwards.
TTGTCACCCATGTCGAGGTGTTTTTGAGCGATTTCCAGCGTGGTCTCGAGATGCGGTGATGCCTCTTGCGTTTCAAACAGCACCACATTGAGAGGTTCTTGTTTGGCGACGGCCGAGCGTGACTGAGCAAATGAGGTGTACATACGCTGATCAGTTAAGGTGAGTCGTGGGTTTCAAAGTGGGATAGGCTTCGAGCCTGTCATCGGCGCGTAGCGGAAGTCGTTAAGACTTTCGTGGACTTTGGAATTTTTGGATAGACCAATGTGCGGTGGCGTGCAAGGGCGATGCCCCGGCTGTGGCCAGCGGGGAAGTTGCTCGGGTGGCCCTCACCCGAACAAGGCCTAAAGGGCCCGTTCGACCTCTCCCAGCAAAGCTGGGCGAGGTGACATGCGGGGCCGGCAGGGTGTTGGGAAGTGGAACGTGCCAGTTTCAGGTTTCTAGCCCTCCCCGGCCGCTTCCTGCGGCCGCCCCTCCCGGAGGGAGGGTGAATTCTCCTCACTCCTCACTCCGTGTCTCCCCCTCTCCTTGTCTTCCCAGCTCTCTAGCTCACGCGAGGATCCGCTGGACTTCGAAGGCTTCGGCGGCGGGGATTCCGACGCTCGAACCGCGGTAGCGGGCTAGGTGTTCGGCGGCTTCGAGGCTGCGGGCGTGAGGAAACGGACGCATCTCTTCGTCATAGGCGGCGAGGGCTTCCAATTTTTTGGCAAGCGTCGAACGGATGTCAACGAAGTAGTTGGGGCGGAATGACTGGGGGGTGCTTCCTTCCCATCCGGTGCTTGAAAGCACTTCGAAGGAGAGGATTTTTGCAGGTTTCCCTGACGCCGCAGGCTGTGGACGGAAACAGGTCATGACGGCTTGGTGCGTCAGCCGATGATCCAGATTCAGGTCCGAGCCGTGGTGCGTGTAAACCGTGTCGGGGACGCCCCAGTCACCACAGAATTTTTCGATCGTTTGAGTGATCTCGAGTAGCGGGACACTGTCCATCGCGTTGTCCGGAAAACTCATCGCTTGGAATCGCGATACGCCTAGGATCGACATCGCGGATTGCATCGCGGTGTTCCGCATCGCTGCTTCGGGTTCCCCGGCCGACAACCGCGAGCTGACGCCGTCGGTCATGAACACGACTCCGACTTCGTCACCATTGGCTGCGTGACGTGCCATCGCTCCGCCGCATCCGAGCGCCTCGTCATCGGGATGGGCGGCGACGACCAGTACTTTTTGCGGGGAATGGGAACTCAACTTAAAGGCTCCGAATGAGTTGGCTGAGTCGTTCTGGGCCGCGGCCGTCAATGATCGATCGGCCTAATTCCGAGCGGCGGTGGCGTAATGATTGACTCGAAAGGGCGTCGAGTTCTTGCAGGACCTGTTCCCGCCAATCGTCTTGTTGACAATCGATCTTGGGCCCCAGCAGTCCGGTTTGCAGATAATGATCTTGGTTGGGGATCTGGTCGTCGCCGACGCGGATGCCAACGAACGGAACTCCGAGAAAGGCAAGCTCAAGTAGCGTTTGTCCGCAGGCGGAAACCGCGACATCGCAGCCCGCAAGAGTCGCTGCCATTTCCGCCGCATTCAACATGCCATGCACTTGCACGTTCCCACAATCGTGTGATGCTCGGATTTTGCCGGCGTAGTCAT
>NZ_JBFHFD010000829.1:0-3213 GCF_041583735.1 Novipirellula sp. | reverse complement strand
GAAATGAATTCAACCGGCTCGATTTTGCGCCGCTTTAAACTACAAATCGATTGCATCGAAGTAGGCGGCGATTTCGATCTTGTTCTCCCCCGGCATCCTTCATTGAGTTGCGGTGTTCGTTGCCGAGCACGTCGTTCGTTCGGCGCGAATGGTTATAGTGAAAATGCTTTGATCATTGATCTCGCCAAAACCCGAACTTTTACAGCCTGGATTGTCACCTCACTGGAGACAAGCCAACAGGACGAACTGTTGCTCGCTGGGCTTGGGGTTAGCCTGGACCGTTAAAAGTTTGAAGTTGCTGTGGTTTTGTAGTTGCGTTGGCATTTCTGCCACCTCTCCACCAATTTCCATTGGGGGAGAGGTCGAACGGAGCCTTCAGCGACGTTCGGGTGAGGGGGCTGACCGAGCGATCCACTCGCCGACGATAACGACGTTTGCACCGGGATTGCTCGTCGATAGCGCGGTCGCCCCCTCACCCGAGCAACGCCTTTAGGGCGTGCTCGACCTCTCCCCCGACTTCGTCGGTGGAGAGGTAACTGCACTATCGGCCGGAAGAAAAAGTCACCTCTAATATCCGACGTTAATACCAACGTTTTAGCGGACCAGGCTAAGGCTCCATCGAACATACGAAAAAAAAGCCCCCGGGATTACCGGGGGCTTAATTTGATACGCGAGTTCAGAGGGTCGGGCTGATCTTAGCGGTCCGAGTACACCATCGTGCTCTCTTCTTTGGTCACTGGCACCGCGGATTGATCGCTGGTGACGATCGCTTTGACGATATGGGTGCCTTCGGCAACGCCGCGAACGCGGACTCGGTAAACCAATTCGCTGTTGGCAGCGAGCAACGGTTTCGGAGCAAAGAACATTCCGCCGCGGCCGTCTTCTTGTGCGTCGCCGTCCGAGGCAATTCGTTCGATGCCCGGTGGAAGTTGCAGTTGCACTCGCACGTTGCTGTCGTCACGCGAGCCGCTGTTTTTGACGCGAATTTCGTAGGTCGATTCGCCGCCCACTTCGATCGGGTCCGCGGAGTCGCTGATCTGGAATGTCATCTCGGCAAGCGATTCGACCGTCACCGAACTTTCGCTCTTCGCGATCACGCCCAGATCCGCTCGGGCATCCAGAACGATCTTGCGGTTGCCCTCTTCGACTGGCAGCAGTGTCAAGGGAACTTTGCCACGTCCGCCCTTGGGCAAACTTTCCAGATACCAAGAGACGGCGTGTTGAGCGGGGTCGTATTGGCCTTCGAAGTCGGTGCTGACAAAGGTGAAACCGCGATCGAGTTGTGCTTTGATTTCGACCCGAGTCGCATCGGCGGTACCGTTGTTGACGATCTCGAGTTGATAGGTCGCGGGACGTTCCAAGAAACGGCGAGCCGGACCGGCAAGCGCGACTTGAATCTCCGGAGCAACGACCTCGACGTTCACGGTGTGTTCGGTGGTCAATCCATCATCGGCAACCAAGCGAATCGTGTTCTGGATCATACCCGGAGCAACCGCTCGCATTCGCAGTACTTGGTGACGCGTTTCGCCCGGCGCCAATTCGCCCAGCAAATTGTCAAGCTGTTTGCCCTTGGGGTGTTCCAGTCCATCGGGGACGTCTTCTTGAACGACGACGCCCGTGGCGGCTCCGGTTCCTGGGTTGGAAACTTCGACTTCGATTTCGAGCTGTTGCCCGATCAGTACTTGTTCGGGGGCACGTTGTATGACCTTCAATTCCGGCCGAGTGCTCATCGTTCGCACCGATGCGGCGGCTTCGAAGGTCACACGAGCGACACTGCCGAGTTCGCCTTCTTGTTCAGGGACCAACTGCATCGTTACGGTGCGTTCGTCACCGGCTGGCATCGCGCCGAGTTCCCAAACCAAGATTTCGCCTTGTTGCTGGGGCGCTGGTGATGCGTCGATCATCCGCATCCCTTGCGGAACGCGGTCATGAACTTGCACGTCGAGTGCTTCGACCGAACCGACGTTCTGGACGTGAATGACAAACGAAGCGGGTTTGCCGACTTTGACTTCGCTCGGAGCTCGTTTTTGGATCACGATACTGGGCGATTGCACGCCTTCGAGTCGGCGATCGCCAGGCGACGCAAGCGTATCCGCCGGATTGACGCGGACGGGTTGTGCCGCAATCGGGGCGTCAAATTGTTGAGGGGCCGGTGCGGGAGCCGGTTGATTCATCATCCCCGGTTGCAGCGTGCGTGATGCGATTCGCTCGTTGGCGACGTTGCCGCCAGCGTTGTAGGAGGGCGTTTCGGCGGGATAGGCTTGAGGGGCGGTCATCGCGTCCACACGAGCGTCACTGGCAGCCGGCCCGTAGTTAGCAGCTGGGCCGTATGAATCAGCGGGGCCATAGTTAGCAGCCGGCCCGTATGAATCAGCTGGCCCGTATGAATCAGCTGGCCCGTATGAATCAGCTGGCGCGTACGGTTCAGCGGGCCCATTGGATGCGGTGGGGCCATTGGCGATCGCAGGTTCGTTGGCCGCAGCAGAGCCACCGTACCGACCATTCGCGTCGGCGGTTGGGCTGAACGAAGGCGACGACTGTAGGCTTGCTGCCGAGTCGGCCGACTTCGTTTGAGCGGTGCTGTCGTATGCCATTTCGGAGGTGTCGCCGCGAAGCGAATTGTCACCACGAAGCAGGTTGCTTGGTTGTTCGGAAGCTGCGGCTGGATTGCCGAAGGCTTGCGACTCTTCAGCAGGCGGCATCATCGTTGCGGCTGTCGGTATTCCCATTGTTGCGGCCTCGTTGTCGCCCATTTGGGGGTCTTCCGTTGGCACGTCCATCGCCATCACTGCATTGTTTTGCGTAGCGTCTGCGGCAAGGGCGGAATCGTTGATTCCCATCAACGCGGCAGGCAATCCCCAACCGGAACTTTCCGCAGTCGGCATCGGCTCGGCGGCAGCCGAATCTGCAGCAGGGGGATCAAAGCTAGGGACATCGAAATTCGGAGCGTCGGTTGCAGCAGAGGGTTGAGGTGTTTGCAGCGCCGCACCTTCAAACGAAGGGGCATCAAACGAAGGGGCATCAAACGAAGGGGCATCAAACGAAGGGGCACCGAACGACGGGGCTTCGGCAGGACTGGCACCCAGCGAGTCGGGCAGCGGCATCGAGTTGGCTGGACCATTGGCGGGTTCGGTGTACTGGACTTGCGCCACGCTGCCATAGTTCGCAGCGGCGTCGGACGCGACCGGTTGACTGATCGGGGCGACGTCGCCG
>NZ_JBFHFD010000828.1:0-3213 GCF_041583735.1 Novipirellula sp. | reverse complement strand
GAGAATGCCATCGTCATCCTTGTCTAGAATTTGCATGCGGATCAGTCCGCTGTCGATCAAAATGGTCGCACCCACTTTGACGTCGCGGGCAAGATCGGGATAGTTGACCGAGACGCAAGGGCATTCCGGATCATGCGGAAAAGGATTCGAGGAAGCTTGCAGCCGGATTCGGTTTCCGACAATCAGCTCGATAGGCTTTTCGACCACCCCGGTGCGAATCTCGGGACCTTTGACGTCCATCATCACCGCAACGTGACGACCGACTTTGTCCGAGGTCTGGCGAATTCGCTTGGTGACATCGATGGCCCATTCGCCTGTTCCATGGGCCATGTTCAAGCGAAAGACATCGACACCTTGATTGATCAGTCGCGTCAAGCCTTCTTCGGACTGGGTTGCTGGTCCGAGCGTCGCGACGATTTTGGTGTGGCGATAGTGAGTGTGCCGGTACCGACGTACCGTGTCAGAAATCAACGTATCGGGCATTTCAGATAACATGGGCGTTGGGATTCAATGAAGGATGAGAGTCCAGAATCTATAAGGTGGCTGCGACAATTGCGAGCGCGACTTGCCAATGCCGGAATGACGCACACTGGACGCGATTATTGGCTGAATAAACGGGAAAGCGATGATCGCGAATGCGCAGCGGACCGACAAAACTCGCTTCGGCGGCGTTTTTTTAGCCTCCATCGCAGCGTCTTTGTTATCCAGGGGGTTTCAGTGCCCCTTTCGTGGGTTTTCTGTGTTTAAAGTCGCCGCTTCGTGGGCATGTCGATCGGTATCTTCTCGTTGGTGTCACGAGAGTGCTGATGACATGAGTGTGTTGATGTCGTGGCCGATTTAAGATTGAGATTCAAAGCCGAACGCGTGCGTTCGATTGAATTACGCGGGTTGGTAGTCGAAGTAATTTTTGTTTTTGATCACCTCAGCGACCGGTTTCGGCACCATTGTTTCCCAATCGGCGTCACCGTTTTTGATCATGCGGAGTACCTCGCGTGAGAAGATCTTTAAACAATCGACATCGTAATTTTCCACCGCGTTGATTTCGCCGCGGTCAAGCAGGTAGTGGTACAGCTTGCTGAGTTCGGGTTTGACTTCGAGATTGTCGCACGTCACAAGTTGGCCTGTCGCTGGATCCAGTAGCGGGTAGCAGTAAATCTTCAAGTCGTTCTTGAACAAGCGTCCAAACGATTCAAGGATTCCGCCTTCGAGGCTGGTGTAGTACTGCTCATCAAACAGTTCCAACAAGCTGCCGGCGCCCATCGTGATCGCGATACTTTCTTTGCTGTAACGCGACAGATAGGCGGCTAAACGGAAGTAGCGAAAGTAGTCCGAGATCAGCACGGGCATGCCACAGGCGGCCATGACGTCAGCGCGAGCGAGGAAGTCGCGCAAATCAATTTCACCTTCGGCCTTGAGGTTGTTCATCGTGATCTCCATCACTTGAACCACTTCTTTACCGGCGACGCTTGGCAGCTGAGAAAACTTTTCGTGCGCCCCACGTAGCATATCGAGATTGACGTTGCACACCGGGCGAAAGCTGCCCCGTTCGACCAAGATCGGTTTGCGGTAAAAGAACTCCGATGGCTGCAGCACTTCGCCGCTGCTGGCGAACATCGCTGCACCGCTCAGACCGAGTTCGACAAGTTTCAGGCTCATCAATCGGTTATCGACGTGGCGGAACGCGATCCCCGAAAACTCGATCATGTCGATTTCAATCCGCGAAGTCGAAAGTCCATCGAGCAGCGAATCGACAAGCAGTTCGGGTTCATGGTGCAGCGCGAAGGCGCCATGCACGAGGTTCACCCCGACGATCCCGAGTGCTTCTTGCTGTAGCGCCGCCTCCTCGTCAAGCATTCGCACATGGATAATGATTTGGCTATCGTCGTCGCGTGGATGAGCTTGGAACTTGATTCCCATCCAGCCATGGCACTCATTGGTCCCTTGGAAATTTCTCGCCGAGACGGTGTCGGCAAAGGCAAAGAAGGCTGTGGTGTCGCCGCGAACCTCGCGAAGTCGATCCAGATTCAGGCGGTGTTCGTAATCGAGCATCGCTTGCAATCGTTCGCGACAGACGTAACGCGAGGCGCGTCCGTAAATCGCGTCGCTGACCTTCATGTCATACGCAGACATACTTTTGGCGATCGTGCCGGCACCGCCGCCAACGCGAAAGAACCAGCGAACGACTTCTTGCCCTGCTCCGATTTCGGCGAACGTGCCGTAACGCCGTGGATCTAGGTTCACATCAAGCGCCTTTTGATGTGTGTCCTTTGGAGTCGGAGATTGTTTCGTCGGATGGAAGCGATGCATGAAAGTCGGTGGAGCTGGGGGTGACGAAGGGGAGAGCGAGAATGTTGCTTGAGAATTCCGCACGCCTTGCAACGCATAAACCATGCCGCCATGGAACAAATGAGTTTCCGTCGCGTAATTGCGGTCAAAATGCCCCCTCAGCCATTCCCTTGGATAGGTCGGGGTGCCCATCGAATAGGCAGTAGATGCCCTGAATTGTTGCATGTGAGATGGTGTGTCGTGATGCTCGGCGAGGGAATTCGTTTTCGCAAAGAATTGCGGGGGGCGGATCAAAATGCGACCAAACCACGTAAAACGCCGGTGGCAGAGACGCCGGGGAGAAGTCACGCCGGAGCTTGACGCGTTGGATAGCGGACTTAATTCGGGATAGGTACAGGGTTTGCGATATGCGGGGGGGCGAACGTGGATGGCGGTGTTGTTCCTTTATCGGTGCAGCGTGCCTTATTCACGGCCACGCAAGTTAACTTTTCTCCCAACAACGCCGGATTGAAAGATGAGCACAACGCTGACTGCCGAGACAAAAAGCAATTCCCGTGGGCCAGCCAGCAATGGAGCCGCGGCGACCTCGCCCGGTATGAGTCCGCGGCTTTCGGCGATCGCAGCCGTGACGGGCTACAAGTCGAATACGCCTGCGATGGATTTTTCAGAAACTCCGATGCAGGATCTGTTCTGCGCCAATGTGTTTAGCAAGAAGGTGATGCAAGAGCGGCTGCCCAAGCCGGTATACAAATCGTTGGTCAAGACAATCGAATCGGGTGAAAAGCTGGATCCGACCGTGGCCGACGCGGTTGCCTCGGCGATGAAAGATTGGGCGCTCAGCAAGGGAGCGACTCATTACGCACACGTTTTTTATCCGTTGACCGGTGCCACGGCGGAGAAGCATGACAGTTTCTTGTCGCCCGATGG
>NZ_JBFHFD010000827.1:0-3215 GCF_041583735.1 Novipirellula sp. | reverse complement strand
ACCGGTTGCTCGGGTGACGTTCCCGCAGCGGTATTCGTTGGCTCAGGCGGTTCGTCTTGCTGCAGCGTGGCAACAAGTCGCCCCTTGGGCGAGATGAACAACGTCGATCCGCAATCACAGCGAATGACCGACGCCGCTTGGCTATCGTCCAACGGATGGGGTTTCAAACAGACTGGGCACGCCGCTTTGCAACTCATGATCGTTCCGTGATCCTTACTTTTTCTTTAGCGGCAAGGTGATGCCCCAAATTGGTCCACGAACACTGTTCCGCGGCCGCGGATATTTCTGAGCCATCAGCGCTCCCTCGGGCATCACGCCGACATCTTGGTAGTTGCCTCGATGAGCTTTGGCCAGCTTTTGAAAGGACTCGGCGTTTTTCTTGTCGACCTCCATCCCTCGCGTATGGATTAAAATTCGCTCGTGTGGATTGTTGGTAAAGTAGACATCGGCTCCATCGGTAAACGCTCCGTCGCCGAGGATGTAGATTACATCCGGATCCAGATCGATCGCCGCCTGGATCGCCTTTCTGCCTCGAGTCTGCAAACAGAGCGGGACTGTTTGTAGCCATTGCCCCAGCAAGTTTTTGTTTCGCTGAGTGGCCGGGACCAGCGTCTTGACGGTGTTGGGGTGCATCATGCCGTAGGCGGTGTCGCTATAGAAAATGACATAGAAGCGTTGTTTGGGTGTCAATTGATTGACGGTCAACATCAATTGAATCAGCGCCGTCTCGAAGCGGCCTTTGGTCATGCTGTTGGAATTGTCGATCACGAAGACATAGTTGATCGCACTAAATTTGCTTCCAAAGACCGTGGGTTTTCCGGCCGTCTTTGCCATGGCATCGCCATCTTCGGCGGCTGCCTTGGCAGGCGCTGCGGGCGGCTTGATCGCCAGACCGCTGACGTTGGCAAGAAAGTCGGGAGATTCGATCGGTTCGGCAGCTTCAGCCGCTTCGGCCGCCGGAGCTGGTTCCGGCTCCGATGTTTCGGTTGGCTCCGTAATCTCGAGCGGCTGGACATCGATGATCACCTCTTCGACAATCGCGTCGTTGTTCGACGGTGACGCCATTAATACCAATTGGTCAGGCTGCTCGGTCACCAAGAACATGCTCGCCAATAGCAACAAGATCGCTACATGGACCGCGATGCTGATGCCGCTGCCACTGAGTTGTCGGACCAGTTTGGCTTTGCGGGCTTGCAACCAAAATTGCACGATCAATGCGTATTTACGCCAGCCGGATTCCTCGGCGATTTGTGACTCTTGCTCGAGCCTCGTTTGCTCGGCTAATTGTTCGGACTGGCTCAGTCCCTCCAGCACCGCGAGCGGATCAAGCTCTGTAACCGACGTCGATTCGGTGAGCACGACGCCGGAACGCTTCGAGTCCGCGTCCTCAAGTACCAGAGCGGCATTGGCTGGCAAACGTGTTGCCGTCAGATCGCTTGGTCCATCCGGTGTTGGCGAGGGTGATGTTGGCGAGGGGGGCGGCTGCACAGGCGGCAGCGACGCAGGCCCCTTTCGTTCTCTTGCCAATAAATCGCGGCCACCGTCGGCAACCAAGGACTTGGCACTGTCCATCGGCAACTCATACAGCTGGTCGCCTTTTTGAATAACGGTCATTCCCCGCTCGGCGGGACGGTAAAAGCCCTCTGCCTGCAAGCTGGAGAATTCCCCCTTGGGGATCAGAAAAAACTCCAGCCCATTAGAGACCAAGATAAATCGGTCGGTACCGCGCCCGGAGCCGGAAGTTGAAGCCGTCAAGGATGAGTGATCAGACAGAGAAGACATAGCGTCCATTATAGCAGTACAAGATAAGGCTGCCGTCTCGCTTCTGCCATCAATCCGCCGAAGGGGATTCCCATAAATGTCGAGGAACGCCGAATCGTTTGGGGGCTTTAGGAGACCACCGTTGAAACGGAACGGCGGTAGAGTCTGTACCCAAAAATCCCCTCTTCGACGGGAAAACCTGTGATTGGACAGGATCTCGCAATCACAGCCATCCACCGACGGAACTGGGGGATCACTCCACTTGGGGATCACTCATCATTGCCTGCCATCGACATCCATCTCGTCGGGGGGCCGGCTATAGTGTTTGCCCCCCATCGACGGAGAGCAATTGGCCGGTGATCATGCCAGCGTCGATCGCGAGAAACAGCACCGCGTCGGCGATGTCGCTCGGTATCGAGGCGCGCGGAACGGGGAGAGTCGCCACCATTTCGTCCAGATCCCAATCGGGATTGCCTTCACGAATCCAACGTGAATCGATGGGGCCTGGGCAAACTGCATTGACGCGGACTTTCGGAGCGAGCACGCGGGCGAGCGATTTGGTCATCGTATTGAGCCCCGCCTTGCTGGCACAGTAAGCGATCGAGGATCCTTTGCCGGTTTCGCCTGCCACGGAGCTGACGTTGACGACCGCCCCGCCATCGCCAGCGACGAGCAATTTTGCTGCGGCACGGGTGACAAAAAACGGGCCTTTTAAGTTCACCCCCAGGATTTGGTCCCACATCGATTCGGTCATCCCCGGCAAATCATCGTGATCGATGATGTGGGTCATTGCAGCGTTGTTGACCAGCGCATCCAACCGTCCAAATTCCGATTCGATCTGGTTCATCATCTTGCCGACCGCGCCGTCGTCAGAGACATCGCAGCGGAGTGTCAGGACTGCAGCACCGGCACTGGCGACGTGGTTGGCTGTCTCTTCCGCTTCGGCTGCGCTGCGGGAATAGTTCACCACAACGTCGTAACCGCGAGCGGCGAACTGTAACGCACACGCACGTCCAACCCCTGTGGCGCTTCCTGTGACCAAGGCGACGGGACGGTTCGATTCCGAGTCGGGCTTCATCTCAATTCTTTCGGTTTCCAAGCGGTCGCTGCACGATTTCGCTATTCGATGATAAGCATTCGGCGATAAAATCTGTATAAATATTACCCACACATCGCCCAGCCGGTGACAGGACGTGCATGCATAAAAACAAATCGGCAAGGCGATTACCGAGTTGCTGTCCCTTTTCAGTCCAAGCAAGTCTTCGGTCCAAACAAGTCTTCGGTCCAAACGAGTAAGGAACAATTATGTTTGCTAAACCGCAATCCGAGCACCACTGGCTCGATCAACTGATTGGTAAGTGGAGTCTTCAACACGAATGCAAAATGCCAGACGGCAATACATCGATGACCACGGGAAAAATTGAATGTCGCTCGCTAGGCGGGATGTGGTTGGT
>NZ_JBFHFD010000826.1:0-3215 GCF_041583735.1 Novipirellula sp. | reverse complement strand
TTCGCTGCTGGCCGAAGCTCGCGGCCATCGACCGATGCCCAATGTGATGGCGATCCAAGACTTGGCCGGTAAAGCCAATGTACGATTATTGTCGCCGGAATTAGATGAGCTAATCCAACACGCGCTTTCGCCGTTAACAAAAGACGAATTTGAGCTAAGCGTCTATTTTGGCCGCAACCTGGCCAAACGATACGATCGTTTATCACGCGAGTTGTTTAACACGTTTCCTTGCCCCTTGCTGCGTTTCGAGTTCACGCGTCGCAAAGAGAAATGGCGACTGCGACGAGCCGAAGTGATCGGAATCAAATCAGTCCCGCAAGCGCATTGGCCGTTTGTCGCTCAGCAAGCCGAACTGCACTTTGCTGGCCGTGGTGCGGCGCGAAGCAAGAAAAACTCGCTGCGTTATGACCTCGCCATTCTGCATGACCCGAACGAAAAAGACCTTGCGCCGTCGGATCCCAAGGCGCTGCAAAAAATGATCAAGGCAGCGGCCTCGCTTGGTATTCGTGCGGAATTATTGACACGCGAAGACGCGGGGCGACTGCTCGAGTTTGACGCATTGTTCATTCGCGAAACCACCTCGGTCAATCACCACACCTATCGACTCGCACGCTGGGCCGAACGCGAAGGATTGATTGTGATGGATGACCCTCAATCGATCATTCGCTGTACCAACAAGGTCTATCTGGCGGAAATTTTGGAAAAAGCCAAGATCGATGTGCCCAAGACAATCGTCGTGCACCGCCGCAACGCCGACCAAATTGTGCCAACGATCGGATTACCTTGCGTGCTGAAGCGTCCCGATAGCGCTTTTTCCAAGGGGGTGACCAAAGCTGAAACGGAAGCAGAATTGGCAGAAAAACTCGAGGAAATGTTCGAGCATTCCGAGCTCGTGATTGCCCAACAATTCATGCGAACCGATTTCGATTGGCGTATCGGAGTGCTCGATGGACGGGCGTTTTTCGCCAGCAAGTACCACATGGCACGCGGACACTGGCAAATCGCCAAGTACGAAGACGAAGGCAAACAGACATTCGGGAAAGCGGAAACGTTGCCCGTCGAATTGGCTCCGCGTCGCGCGGTCAGCATCGCTGTCAAAGCCGCCAACATCATCGGAGACGGTTTGTATGGCGTTGATGTCAAAGAGAGTGACGGAAAATTCTATATTATCGAAGTCAATGACAATCCCAATCTTGATTCGGGGGTCGAAGACGCCATCCTACGTGAAGATTTGTATCGCCGAATCATGGAATCATTTTTGCGGCGTATCGAGCGCCGCAAAGCGGGAGACAACAATCAATGAACGAAGCTGTCAAACGCGGCCTCTTTGAAGCATATGGCATCGAACTGGAATATGTCATCGTCGACCGCGACCAATTGTCGGTCCGCAGTAGCGCCGATCGAGTGCTGCAATCGCTGAGCAACGCCAACGCTGATGAATTTCCATCAGACAGCAGTTCGGGGCTTTGCACATGGTCCAACGAATTGGCGTTACATGTGATCGAGCTCAAGATCACCGATCCGATTCCAAATCTGGTCCGGCTGCCCACTCAATTTGAAAACGCCGTTCACGCGATCGATCCGGTGCTCGAGAAACATGGTTTGCGGCTACTTCCGACATCGATGCATCCTTGGATGCATCCCGCCAGCGAGACCAAACTTTGGCCGCATGAGTGCCACGAGATCTACGAGCAGTATCACAAAATATTCAACTGCAATTCCCACGGCTGGGCCAATGTGCAAAGCGTGCATTTGAACTTGCCGTTTAACGGGGACGAACAGTTTGCGAAATTGCATGCAGCCGTCCGCTTGGTGTTGCCGCTGCTGCCCGCTTTGGCTGCCAGCTCGCCGATCGTCGATTCCCAGATCAGTGGCTGGCATTCGACCCGAATGAAAATGTACATGTCGCATTGCGATCGTGTACCGGAATTGATGGGACCGGTGATTCCCGAGCCGCTTTACGACGAAGCCAGCTATCGTCGCGAGATCTTCGGACCGATTGCCAAGGCGATCCAACCGCTTGATCCCGAGCGGACGATGGAGTGCGATTTTTTGAACGCGCGTGGGGCGATCGCTCGCTTTGACCGTGGTTCGGTCGAAATCCGCGTGATGGATGTGCAAGAGTACCCGGCCGCCGACGTGTCGATTTGTGCCGCCGTCGTTGCAGTGCTGCGTGCATTGACACAGGAAAAATGGTCGTCGCTGGAATCACAAAAGCAAATGCCAACCGAGCGTTTAAAATCGCTGCTCACCGAGTGCTCCAAAACAGCCGAACATACTGTCATTACTGACCAAGAATTTTTGCAACACTTTGGCATTACCGCTCCCTCGATTCGCTGCGGCGATCTTTGGCAACATTTGGTCCAAACGCTGCGAAGCGAAGACTCGGCGTTGGACAGTTTGATGGCACCACTGAAAATCATCTTGGACCACGGCACGCTGTCGACTCGCATCTTAAATCTCGTGGGGGATTCGTTCTCGCACGAAGAACTGCATGATGCCTACGATCAAGTCGCGGATTGCTTGCAGCAGTGGCAACCGCTGATGCCATGATAACGACACGTTTTCTGATCACGTGCGAACATGCTGGAAACGAGGTTCCCGATGAATACGCGGCGATGTTTACATCGCCTGGTGCGAAACGAGACCTCCATAGCCACCGTGGATATGACCCCGGTTCGCTGCACGCCGCGACACAGTTGAGTTCAAGACTTGAATCCCCGCTGATCTCGTCGACGACAACGCGGTTGCTGGTCGATCTAAATCGCTCGCTCGACAATCCCCAATTATTTTCGAAATACTCCCGGTCGCTTACGCAAAGCGATCAAGCCTCGCTTTTAAAAAAATACTATTATCCCTACCGAAAATGCGTTGAAGCCAAAATCCGCACATTGCTGAAATGCCACGACCGCGTGATTCATTTGTCGATGCACACGTTCACGCCCCGCTTTCGCGGCTCGCATCGTCCGGTCGATCTGGGCATCCTTTATGACCCCGCGCGCCGCGAGGAGCGTCTGTTTTGTGATGCAGTTGGAAACCGGATGGCAGCTTTGGTTCCCAATCGACGTGTCCGGCATAACGAACCGTATCTCGGAATCGATGATGGCCTGACCACCTATCTGAGAACCCATCATCCTTCGCGGCGGTATGTAGGGATCGAGATCGAAATCAATAACCGTTATGCTCGGTGGCAAGAAAAGCAAAAACTGACTTTG
>NZ_JBFHFD010000825.1:0-3217 GCF_041583735.1 Novipirellula sp. | reverse complement strand
TTTTCTATGTCGTACAGCTTGCCGCTGGAGAGTAACCAATCTCTGCCTGCGATCAATCCGCAACCGCCAAGATGCTCGGCAATGTCGCTACCGAGAGAGTAACCAATCTCTGCCTGCGATCAATCCGCAACGTCCGGCTACGGATCAGTCACGGCGATTGTGAGAGTAACCAATCTCTGCCTGCGATCAATCCGCAACCTTGAAGGTAATCGAACTTGGACCCGTGGTGAGAGTAACCAATCTCTGCCTGCGATCAATCCGCAACTGCGTGTTGTGTATGTTGTTGTGTTTGTGTGAGAGTAACCAATCTCTGCCTGCGATCAATCCGCAACAGGCCGTCCTCTTGCTTGGGGAACACGTTGGAGAGTAACCAATCTCTGCCTGCGATCAATCCGCAACAAATCATCGCATGTATGTGGCGGGACGTGAGAGAGTAACCAATCTCTGCCTGCGATCAATCCGCAACGTCCGTGCGAATAGCATGCTTGGCCAATGGGAGAGTAACCAATCTCTGCCTGCGATCAACCCGCAACGGCAGTAAACGTCGGGCAAAGTTCGACCCGAGATTAACCAATCATTGCCATCGATCAATCCTTTGCCAATAGTCGCGGGCCAAAGAGTTTGCCAATGACGTAAATCTTTTCCGGCAACCTCCGAGACATGGACGACAGCGATGCACCACGTCATCAGCGAGTAGCCGATTGAATCATGTTCGCTCGTGAGAACGTTCTTGCATTGAGCATGACAAAATTGGTATCCGTCTGGATACTAAACAACCAACGTGAGCTATCAACCACCTCTAACTCGTGCGACTGACCTTTGCTCTCAGAAAGTCACTACTTGTCCGGCTGCATCAACTCTTTGACAAATGGAATCACTTGCTTGTCGTAGGTGAAGCCTGCGGTATCGCCCGCATCGACAAACTTTTTGACCAATTTTCCATCCGCGTCGTAAATCAAAACCGCGGGAATCGAATCGAGATCCAATTCGGAATAGATTTCATCGCTTTCGGTCGTGCTGATGTAGCTGGGAAAGGTCGCCCCGACACTGGTGACAAACGCCACGACTCGTTCCTCGTAGTGTTTCGGTGGCCGCGATTTTCGTCCATCGAAATCGACGTCGACCGAGATGCACTGGACCTTGTCGGCGAACTGTTTATTCAATCGCACCAAACCAGGAAACTCTTCTAAACAAGGGCGACAGGAGAGCGACCAAAAGTCAATTACGGTGATTTTCTTGGTTTTGGCGATGCGGTCTTGAATTTCGTCCAAAGACCCGTAAAGAATTTCGGGTGAAGCTGTTTCGGATGCGTCCGCGACAGGCGGCTTGTTGCTGATCTGCACGTCGGGCATCTCCAAACCGCCGCCACCACCGCCGGTCTTCGGCGAATTCGTGTTCGCTGGCGGGATGTCCCCGGGTGGCAATTCAAGCTGGCCCGGTGGCTCCGATGGCGTCGACTCGTCTGGCGTCGCCACCTGCTCGGTGGGCGTCAGCGTTTCAGGCGGAGAAACCGTAGGCGATTCCTCTGCGGCTTTTCCACATCCCAGACAGGAAAAAAAGGTGATCAACGCAAGCAAATTCAGACTGTTCCGCCGAGATTGCGAAAAGCGAACGATTAAGTGATTCTTTAGCATCCGAAGTTCTTTCATTCTTCTATAATCAGGTTCCGTGTCCCCCCACGCCCGCGTGTGCGAACGCCCAAAGTCAATGAAATTGGCACCAAAGCAAAATGCAATGGATAGCCGTGTCAATGCAATGGACATCGCGAAGCACCGAATTTCGAAGCACCGAATTTCAAAGCACAGTGCGACTGCGATACAGTGCGACTGCGATGGAAATAGCGTGCTGTGGGATTCACACGATGATTGTACCGGTGTGACCGTGTTGCGGGTACGTCATTCTGACAAAGGTTTTCCAGGAAAGAACAATAGGTGATCTCAGCGTGGAGCGTTCAGAATCAACCACCCATTTGGTCATTGCCTCGAAAGAGGGCAACAATGATGCGCTCGGACAGCTGCTCGAGCGTTATCGGGGGTACCTTTTGATGTTGGCGCATCGCTTTCTTTCGGAGCGATTGCGACGCCGGATCGATCCCGCCGATATTGTCCAGTTGACGTTCCTGGAGGCCAAACGTGACTTGGCCTCCTTTCGCGGCTCGAGCCCAGCTGAATTTGCAGCTTGGCTACGGGGGGTGCTGAAAAACAACGTCGCATCGGCGGTGACTCGCCATGTGACGACCCAAAAACGGTCACTCAAACGCGAAGTGGATGGAAACAAACCGTCACCGAATGATTCCGGCGGCGGTGCGTGGATCCAACAATTGCCGGGCAGCACAACCAGTCCGAGCGGGGTCGCGATCCGCACCGAGGCCACGATGGCACTGCTGGAAGCGCTGCATCAATTGCCCGAAACTCAAGCCGAGGCGATCCGGCTCCGCTACATGGAAGGGCTGCCATTGGCGGAAATTGTCGAGCGGATGGGCAAAAGCGACACTGCGGTGGCGGGTTTACTAAAACGTGGACTGCAAAAATTGAGAACGATCTTGGACCACGACATGAGCCCATGGTTGTAAAAAACACGACAAATGGCGGCATTGCCACCGTTTTCTTCGTGGTCGGAAGCGGCCCTCTGAATCAATCCTCGCCAAACTTTACCGCGCCCTACTGGGGCATCCCTTTGAGCCTGAGTTAGAATCGACACCCTCTTTGACCTCCTTTTCCATCTTCTGCCACGACCAGTTATGGCTGACAACGAACCTACCGCAGACCCCGTGGATGAAGCCTTTGCGGCTTACCTGCGTTCGTGTGATGCCGGTGAGTTAACCAGCCGCGAGGACTTTTTGAAGCAGTTTCCTGACGTGGCCGGACAATTAAAGCAACTGATGGAAGCGGCCGACCTACTTGGCCAAGTGACAATGGCATCGGGATTGTCATCGCATCGAGCGAGGGTCCAAAACGGCGCCGACACGGTCGCCATCACCTCGGCGGTCGGCGAGCAATCGGATGTTGATCCGGCGATCACGCTGCCGATGGCGAACCGATCCAAGAACGACCCGGGCCCGACGCTGCCGTTTGATCTGGGCGATTACGAACTGCAAGAAGTGCTTGGCAAAGGCGGTATGGGGATCGTCTATCTGGCGAACCAAAAACAACTCAACCGCATGGTCGCGGTTAAGATGATTCGCGGTGGCATGTTGGCGGATGAATCGGACGTGCGG
>NZ_JBFHFD010000824.1:0-3237 GCF_041583735.1 Novipirellula sp. | reverse complement strand
GCTTTGGGTTTCTGCTCGGCAGCCTTCTTTCGTGCGATGCGGCGAACCAGTTTCAACTTGTGTTCGATCGCGGTAATTTCGGTATTCAAAGAAGCCGTCGCAAAAGCGGGGTCCATCGTCACGCCCGACTCGTTGATGTTCAACGTGCGAGTCGCGGAAACCTGAGCATTGCCTGTGGTGCGAAGTTTCACAGGGCCGTTGTATCCGGTGCTACGCGTGGAAACATCCGCATTCAGCGAGACTTGGATTCTCGCCGCACCGATCGAAGGCAAAAGATTGGCAGTCACAAAGCCGGTCGTGTAAGCTTCGCCGATGATCCGCGTTCCCAGGATACAGTCGCGGATTGGACGTGATCGATTGACGTCACGATTGACCGCTTGTTGGATTGCGGATTCGCCGACAAAGATGGCGACGTTAGGACGCCCAAAGACCTCGCGAATCGATGCAACGACGCCGCGGGCTTGTTGCGACTCTTCGAGCAGCGATACCAATGCGGAAAGTGCCGCCGCGTCTTCGGCCGAAGGGATTTGGTCCATCGCCTCGATTCGCTCCGCCAACGATTCAAGTTGCTTGCCAAGCTGCTCGGCCGCTTTCTCGCCGTCACGGAATCGGATGGCCGCAAGCAATTTTTCAATCGAGCTGCGAAGTCGCGTCAGCGAGCTCATTTCGAGCCCTTCGATGTTTCCGATCAGCCGGAAGCGTACATCGATCGCAGATCGTGCGACATCCGACAGCGAGTCCGATTGCAACGCTTCGGACAGCGGAGCGAGATCAAGGTAATCCAACCATGCCTGGCCATTGCTCTGCGAACGCTGCGCGAGCATGAACTGCCGCACCGCATCGATCTTTTCAGCGACCTCTTGTTTCGCTAACTCCAAATCGGGAAATCGATCCTCGCGGATCTGGCTGGCGTCATAGCGAATCTGGGACACTAATCGTGCCCGATCGCTATCGGACAATTGCCCCGCCGATTCACTCGGAAAATAGGCCTGGGCACCGAGCAAAGCAGTGAAGCAGAGCGTGCGGAGGAGAATAAACGACTGTGAGCTGAGCTGTTGCAATCCCATTGCGTACCACGGTTAGTCTGGGGGTTTTGGGGTGGATTTGAGCCCTATTGTAAGTCCCCAGCATCGTTAGGGTGAGAGGGCGCCCCCGACAAAAACTAGCTCTTTTCCAGATCCAGCACTCCTGACCATCCCGCCGGTGGCGATTGCCCCTGACGCGCCATTTGGCCCAAAATTCGCTGGCTCGGGCGATCACGGTCGGCAATACAAGCAAAGGCCTCACTCGCCACGCTCCAATCGCCCTCGATAAACGCCTCGAGTCCGCGTTGATACGTCGCAAGCTCGGTAGGATTGAGCGATTCGCTGGCGGGGCTGAGCTCGTAAATATTGACCGGTTGGATCAGGCCTGCGGGTCGCACCCGGGCCAATCGCCGCGTCACAATCGGCGACTCAATGCCGTCGATCGCCCCGCGATCATTGCGTCTCATCTCCATCAAACTCGTGGCCGTCGGTTCATCGATGATCGTTTGCACCCCGAATTGTTTCGTCAGCCCCTCCAAACGACTAGCAAGATTCACGACCGGTCCAAACGCGGTGACTTTCACCTGATCGATGGTTCCAATTTGCCCCGCGACGGCATTGCCTGTCGCGATCCCGATGCCGTGTTGAAAGTGGTGTCCGCTCTCGCTCTCTCCCAGTTCGTTACACAACGCCAGTTGACGACGAATTTGAATCGCGGCATTGGCCGCTCGAACGACGTTGTCGGATTGCGCGATTGGCCAGCCCCAAAACCCCATCGCAGCATCGCCATGGAAATCGCCGATGACGCCGCCGCAATCGAGGATCGCTCGGGTCATGACACCAAGCGACTCGCTGACTTGGTTCAACAGTTCCAGTAGATGGTCGGATTGTTCTTCACTTTTTTGAGTGAACCCCCTTAGATCGCAAAACATGACCGACAAATTCGCCTCACGTGGCTGCAGCACTTCGGCCGGATCTTGATTGGCCAGGGCATCCATCACGATCGGTGCAAAAAATTGCCGCATCGATGCTTGGCGTCTTTCCAAGCGGCGAGTTTGCCGCAGGTTAGCAACCATTGACCCAACAAGTTCCGCAAACTTCAAATCATCTTGCAGCGCATCGGGCGGGGTCGCATTTTGGTCTCGCGGATCAAAATGCCCATGCGTCGCCGATTGACCGGTGACGTAGATCGCCCAGCCACGACAGGCAACGCTTCGTAGCGGAACACAGAACGCCCAATCGACACCTTCGTTCGTCGTGAATCCGCTCTGCGCCGCATCGTGCGGGGACCAGACTTGCAACACACTCTCGCGATTTTCGATCGCCGAGCGTGCCAGCCGCGCACTGACTTGTGCCGAATCGTATTCAAACCCGCGGCTATCGTAATGCAAAATTCGCACGGGTCGGTCCGCTCGCGGGCGGTTACGATTTTCGGCTGCCGCGTCGTCTTCGAGGGCGACGATGGCCACTGCGGTTGCCGCCGGTGTGGCCTGCAGCAATACGTTGGTCATCCGCACCAACAACTCTTCGTCGGTCTCGCTGCTGGTGATCAAATCGGGCAAACGGCTCAGCATTTCGATCCGCGAATTGGCATCGCGGAAATGGCGGCGTCGCAAAACGGTGTAGTCGTAGGCGTGTTGGGTAACATTCTCGCTGGATGGCAATTCCGAGGCACCCGGCCGATTGACCACCGTGAAGGTGGTTTCCCCAATAACAAAATGTTCTCCGACCGTCAGCTTAAATTGGGGCGATTGTCGTCCACGATAGAAGACGGGATTGCGAGCATGCACATTCTGAATGATTTCGATTTGATGATCCAAATGCACTTTGATCCGCGTATGACGTCGCGAGATCATTGAATCCCAAGGGACGTTCCAATCGCTGTCGGCACGTCCCAGCAGGATCTCGCGACCGGAAGCGGCGTCCGGAAGCGCACGCCGCCAACGCTGTTGGTCTTGAGGCCCTTGAGCGATTAAATCCGCCACAGCTTAGCTTTGAGTGCGATGAGAAATTAAGAAGTCGATCGTCAATTCACGAGCCTTTTCATTGTTCATCAAGAAACTATGCAGCACAGGCACGGTGTAAAACTGCTCCGCCCCGTCGAGTTGAGCTTCCTCCACGCTGACGACAAAATCACTGGCTCCGTCGACAAGCGGGTTTTGAATAGGGTTCGAGGAAAGGTCACCAGCGACAATTGCAAATGGAAACGGCG
>NZ_JBFHFD010000823.1:0-3248 GCF_041583735.1 Novipirellula sp. | reverse complement strand
TGCATCGGCTCACCCGTTTCGACATTCATCCACTTCGCGATAGGCGTCGAGCCCTGAGTCGCCGACTTCACTTCAATCACTCGCTTTCCGTCGAAGTATCGGTCGAGCTTCCGTTGCAGCATCGCTGGCCAGTGGAATGAAGTCGAATAGCCGTTCACAACGAATGTTCGTGGCTTGCCGTCAAACCAATCTGGGCGATCTGCGTGAACTTCCTGCCCAAACACGGAAGGGGAGGAACCGAATGCGGACGCACAAAGCAGAAAACCTACTAGAACTCTTCTCATCATGAATCTTTCTGATCGGTGGTAGGGGAGTGATCAACCGGCTTTCTTTTCTTCGTTGTCTTTTGCTGTGACAACGTCGACTATTAAATCAAGAGACGCATCGAACGTTTTTCGTTCGGCCGGTGTTACCGCGTTTTCGATTGAGAGCCTCAGTTTTTCGGAGCTGCGGATCAGCTTCGTCGCAAGCCGCCTTCCCGCCGCTGTTAAATGCACTCGCCGCGCGCGACCGTCGATTTTGCAACGCACGCGGCGAATGTACTCACGCTGTTCCAGCAACTTCAGCATCGCTGTGACCGTGTTCGCGTCCGAGACCATGCGGTCAGCGAGTTCCGACTGCGTGATTCCATCTTCCTCTGCCAGCAGCGACAGCAACACAAATTGGTCGGCCGTTACGTCAAACCGAGCGAAATGTGCTTGAGCAACCCGATGCATCGTCAGGTAGGCTCGTCGCAACCGCATTGGGATCGATTCTTCAAAGGTCATTTGTCAGTATTTTGCTGGTGAACATGGTGTTACGACGACGTCAAACTTGTCGGCACCTCGGCCGTCCCTCTTGAAATGTTACTACGTGTGCGTACTAATGGCAAGGGGATTACTTATTAGCCACTCTTTTTGAACGGGAAGCCCATCCATGGTGTCACCAGAATCTGCCACGCCCATCGTCCGCAAAATCGAAGAATCCTCTGATCCCGATGAACATGGATCGAGTTTGAATCCCGTTCAGAAGCGGGAAATCGTGTTGCGATTGGAGGCCGAATCGCTCGACAACATGCGTAAGCGGGCAACGGTCCGGGTGGATCAACCCAAGGGCAGCACCTTCGAAATTGTCTGCGACGAAGGCCCGTACTTGGGCGGCGACGATTCGGCGCCACCGCCACTGGCCTACTACAGTGCCAGCATCGCGTTCTGCCTGTTAACTCAGCTATCGCGTTACGTGAAGGTCAAGAATCTGAATATCCGCAGCATGAAGCTCGCGCAGGAAACGCGATTTGCGATGGAAGGCTCCGTTATCAAAGGAACGCTGGCTGGCCGTGGCGTCGAAGTCGTCACTCATCTGGACATTGAATCTGACGAACCCGAAGACGTGATTCGGCAGATGATTGAAGTCGGAAAGAACAGCTGTTTCATCCACCAGTCGATCATGAATCCAGTGCCATCGACGATTCAAGCAAAGGTCAACGGACAGTTACTCAGCTGATCGTGAGCTTTGAAAGATCATACGGACGGCACGCAGCGGCAGAGCAAACATGATTACAAGTCGGAGGCCGACACACTCTCTGCCGGCGGCGTGAGCCACCGGCGAGCGGAGCAGGGAAAACATAGCCCAGAGGGCGACGCACTCTGCCGTCAGTGTGTCGGCCTCCGGCCTACTCGGTTGCAGTTGATGCCGCAATCTCCTTCGTCAGTGGAGAGGTAACTGCAGGTGCGTCGGCCGGTAGGAACCGGCCCTACGCTCTACTCTTCAATTAGGTCGCAGTTGAGGTTTGGATCGCGAAAACCGCATCCCCAATCCCAAATGCAAGAGCCAGGCTTACACACCGTACCTGTCCGTGACGTTTTGGTTAAAATATCTCGTCCTCCCGTTAATACAAATTTTGAGGTAGCGAAATTCGTAGGCGGATTCTCAAAAGTCTTGACGACTTCCGTTACGCGAAAACCCGTCACTTATTGTTCCAACGGTCCTTCGCTGGCTCAAAGCACTAGGCAGCTCGGCGCGAGCTATGATGTGTCGTGCCAACTCCCCTTTCCATCTCCAAGTGACCACTCTCGATGATACGAACACTGCAACAGATCTCACTAAAATCCTTCACGTGCGTCGCCATTGTCATCTTGGTGGGATTCGCCCAGCGTTGCTCGGCCCAGCAAACTGCTGCCCGAGAAAGTGATCGCGAGGTGCAGACGGGCGTTCCCAGTGGCAAGCTGACCCGCGGTGTGTTTGAACAGAGCAAGCTGTTCCCCGGGACACGACGCGACTATGCCGTTTACGTGCCTGCACAGTACTCTCCTGACCAACCGGTCAACTTGATGGTGTTCATGGACGGCATGAATTACGCTAAGCCGGACGGTGCGTTTCGCGTTCCCGTCGTCTTTGACAACCTGATTCACCAGAAAGCGATGCCAGTCACTGTCGCAGTGTTCGTGAATCCCGGCACGATTCCGGCAACGCGACAGGGCGCCGATGGTCGCAGCAACCGGTCGTTTGAGTACGATTCACTTGGTGACCGCTACGCGAACTTTCTGGTCGACGAGTTCTTGCCCGTCGCCCTCGAAGGGATCAATGTTTCCGACGATCCAGCGAACCGCGCCGTGTGCGGGATTTCATCGGGCGGCATTTGCGCCTTTACCGTCGCTTGGGAGAAACCGGAACAGTTCAGCAAGGTTCTCAGTCATATTGGCAGCTACACGAACATTCGTGGTGGTTGGGCTTATCCCGGCTTGGTCCGCAAAACGAAAGAGAATCCGAAGCCGATCAAGGTCTATCTCCAAGAGGGCAACGATGACCTCAGTAATCTGCATGGCAACTGGCCGCTCGGCAACCGTTCGCTTGCGTCTGCTCTTCAGTATGCGGGCTACACCTACAAGTTGGTGATGACCGAGGGAGGGCACAGCGGCAAGTGGGGCGGGCTTGAACTACCCAATGCTCTTCGTTGGTTGTGGGACGACGACGCCGAGTCCACCAACATTCCGTCCACCGCGACCAAGCCCGCCTGGGAACCACACCCAGACGCAGTCCCACGCGACGATGTTCCTCACGGCACCGTCAAGGTTATGAAGCCCTGGGAATCGAAGATCTTCCCCGACACGATTCGTGACTGGGCCGTGTACGTTCCCGCGCAATACAACAAGGACACGCCTGCTGCGTTGATGGTGTTCCAAGATGGCGAACGAATGCGAGACGTGAACGGACGCTGGCGAATTCCTGTTGTGTTTGACAACTTAATCGCTCGCGGTGACATGCCGCCC
>NZ_JBFHFD010000822.1:0-3260 GCF_041583735.1 Novipirellula sp. | reverse complement strand
GATCGCACGACGGCGGTATCACAATTACATTTTTTATCCTTCCATTTTCTAACCTCCTCTTCGTCCGCGCTAGGTCGTATTGCGGCGGCTCACGCCCGCGAATCGTCCCACGCGTGCTAGTGCCTTGCATCGTGCGATGCCGATCGAAGGGGAAGCAAGGTTAAAAAATGGCAGGTTAGGAAATAGCGGGAATCGAAGACGAGCACCAAGTTTGCAGCCCGAAACAGCCTCAATATTTCCTGCCCGCATGACGCTCTGTTATCGCGTCCAGACCACGCCGCCGCTGCCGGTGTGGAATTGGCTACGGTCGTTGACCTGCAGATCATAGTTGCCGTAGAGCGTTAGCGCCGCGTTGCGATTGCCTTGTAACCCGATGCCTACCAATGCCCAGTCGCGGCCCAGGTCCAAGCCGTTGGTTGCAAAACTGGATCCGCTCTGGGTGCCAGTGACACTAGTCGATGGATCCAGGTACTCATGCATCCACGAGGCACGGGAATTAGGCGTCCAACGCCACCCGTAATGACCATTCAGGTGACGGCTGCCATAAAACTTCGAGCCAACCATGCTGCGGAGCGAATGGGCATCGACATCGTCGATCGATGCTCCGCCGGACTCCACATGGTCGTCTTGATGGACCCAAACGTATTGCAGGGCGACATTCGGTTGAACCGTCACGCCACCAAGGGTGCGTGTCCAACCGCGTTCTAGGTAGGTGCCAGTTTGTACGCCGTCAAAATTGCCGGTAATGCCACCGGTGCGAGACGTGTCATAGTCGTCGTACGCCGCGTTGCCGGCCAGCGTGTAGTAGTTGCCATCGTGATCGTTGCGGTGCAAAAACGTGCCAATCATCCCGCTGTTGACGTTCGCCTCGGAACCGTTGTCCGTGCTAACGTTTTGATAGCCGTACGTGCCATAAAATCCAACCATCGTATGCGCGTCGACGTTGCGGAACAGACCCAACTGCGTGCCGCCGGCACCGTAGTCGAACCCAGCCACACCGAGGTGACCGTCGGCGCTGCCGCCGATCCCGTAGCCTTGCATCCAACCACCCCAACCGCCTCGCGTCAGCGGTGCACTTCGGTAGCTGGTCTGCTGGAAGGACGGTTCTTCGTAACTGACCAAACGGACCGATGCATCGTCGCCACCTGCGGTATGTGGGGGCGGGGTGAGCGAAGTCAGGTCAAACGAGTTGGCACCGCCAGAGAAACTGCTGGCCATGCTCGTGATTTGATGACTCAGCGATTGGAACTGATAGT
Source organism: Novipirellula sp. (assembly GCF_041583735.1). Taxonomy (NCBI): domain Bacteria; kingdom Pseudomonadati; phylum Planctomycetota; class Planctomycetia; order Pirellulales; family Pirellulaceae; genus Novipirellula; species Novipirellula sp. Next base: position 2,004 of record NZ_JBFHFD010000822.1, on the reverse strand, counting down.
TTTGGTTCTGGAATTGAGCCTGCGTCGTGCTGCCGAGCAATTGACCAGCTTCAAATGAGGCGAGCTCAAAGATGAAATTAATGGTGAAGTCACTAGCACTAAAATCATCGTACCAAGAGAAGTTATAAGTTCCCGGCGTAACCGAGGATGCTGTTCCGTGATCCAGCAAATTGCCCTCCTCACGGCGCCAGATCGTCAACCATGAGTCGCCATCACTCCTCAGATAAGTATAAAAAAAAGAACTGTTCGTACTCACGTTCACGGCAGAGATTGACTCGCCGGCCCCTACGGTAACAGTTGCATCACCAGAGTAGTGGTCGGCTTGCGTAATCGTTGTATTGGACGAGTTGATAAACAAGGATGGGGGTGACGCCTGTGCGGTCGTCACACATGCAATCAGCGTTAACGTGGTCAAAAATCGAAACATGCAATGTTCTCGGTGGTCTGCAAAGTGACGGATGGACTCTCTGTAGCTATCGTTCGGACTGAGCCGTGCAATACCTATCGTTCGGACTGAACCAAACAATGGAGTAACACGGTTTTCGCCGTTCCCAATCGCTACAAACCTCACGATGCACAGGGGGGGACCACAACCGCTCCAATCTAGGCTGATAGTTGGCGACACAGCGGTGAGCCTTCAAAAAAAAACATCTTGACAGTCGGGGCGAAACGACGAAGACTGGAGATGTGACTTAACTCTTCTTTGCTCGATCTTTCTCGGTTTGCTTCGCCAAACCTTTTGAATGTCATCGCCAAAACTTCGCCGCCAAATTGCTTGGGAAGCGGCACGCTTGATGTACTCGCGTGAGTGTAGCGAATACTTTAACGCGAAACAAAAAGCGGCCCGCCGGATCTATAAAGGCTGGATCAAGCCAGCCGACTTGCCCACCAACGCCGAAATTCGTGAACAAGTCCAATTGCTTGCTCGAATCAGCGAAGGCGACCAGGGGTATTCCAAACGCCTGCTGGAGATGCGACTGCGAGCCGCATGGTGGCTACGAAAACTGACCCCATTTCACCCCAAATTGATCGGCAGCGTGCTGACCGGCAGTATCCGTGAAGGCTCGGATATCGACATCCACGTCTTCGCCGCTTCGCCAGAGTCGATCGCCATCGTGCTGGATGAGCAGGGCGTTTTCTATCACATGCAGCGTAAACGGGTCGAAAAGAATGGCGAGCAACGTGTGTTCACCCACCTGCACGTGCGAGATCAATTCCCGGTGGAATTGACGGTGTACCATCCGTCACTGCTAGGGTTCAATTTCCGCAGTTCGATCACGGGCAAACCGATCGAACGGGCTGGAATCGGGGAACTGGAACGTGTGATCGCGATCGAACATGACGTCGATGCGAACGGACAAGCCGAGCAAATGTTGACAATGGATGCATGCCCCGATCGCTCGAATGTATTCTTGTCGCTGCTAGTGCCACTGGAAAACGTGCGGCAAAGCCCGCGTTACCACCCCGAGGGGGACGCGTTGTTTCACAGCATGCAGGTCTTTGCACTTGCGAAAGACGTGATGCCGTACGACGAAGAGTTTTTACTGGCGGCGCTACTGCACGATGTCGGCAAGGCGATCGATCCCGACGATCATGTCGCCAGCGGTCTGGAAGCACTCGAGGGATTCATTAGCGAGCGAACCGCCTGGCTGATCCAGCATCACATGGAGTCGCATAAGATCCAGGACCGCACGATCGGAGCGCGACGCCGTAAACGTCTGGCCGCTCACCCGTGGTTCGAAGACTTGTGCCTACTGGGCGATTGCGACCGCGCGGGCCGGGTCCCCGGAGCGGAGGTGGAAGAGCCCGAAGAGGCGCTGGAGTACATCGAGCAGCTTGACGAGATGTTCGAGTAGGGCCGGTGGAAACCGGCGCTTCACAAACCGGCCGGTGGAAACCGGCGCTACGACGATTAAAGGATCTTCAGCAAGATCCACTACTTTCCGCCGATGGCTCGGCGGAAGGAGTCGAAGGCGTCTTGGTAGGCCGCCGGCGGTGGCGTTC
>NZ_JBFHFD010000821.1:0-3260 GCF_041583735.1 Novipirellula sp. | reverse complement strand
GCGGACTCCGACAGCGCAATAATGGTGGTCAATGCTTTGGATGTGACGAGACGCCAGCTCTCGAAACATGTTTCTACTCTCCAAACCCGCCGTGGCTTGGTTTTGGCTCGCAGTGGTCAGGCGGTGCGGGTACCGCCGAATCGTACGGTCCACACGTTGCCCTGCAGTTTTGCAAGCTTAGCGGAGGCGATTCCACTCGATTCGATATCCACGTCCAAACCGTTCTCCTGAGACGTGCCGATACGTCCCGTAGGGACGAGAGACCGGCACCCAAGGTGTCCGCTATGGATCACTGAAACGCGCTAATCCGCACGCTTTGGGGCGATTCCTAGCGACACCACAGCGACTCGGACGCATCCGAGCGATCGCGGCGGTCTGTGGTGTGGGTTGGCACTCTAGTTGCTTGCTAAATTGAACCAAGCCAAGCCAAGGAGACCGCCGATGCATAAGGTGCTGCTCGCTGTAGATGGTTCGAGCATTTCAGACGAAGCCGCTCGCTGGGTTTCGACGTTGCCACACCGTAATCACTGGGATTTGACGATCCTAAGTGTGGTTCAGCGTCCGTTGGTGCACGATGATGATCCGCTGCTCAATGTCTATGAGAAGGCGTGTGATCAAGACCGCAAGGATGCCGTGGCCCACTATGACAAAATTTCGACGCTCTTCGATGGCACGAGCGTCTCGGTTCGTCATCGAATCGAATCAGGATCTCCGAACGAGACGATTGTCGATACCGCTAAGGCCATGGGGGCGGATCTGATTGTCGTTGGTGCCAAAGGACGTTCACAGATCAGTCGCATGTTGTTGGGCAGTGTAAGTGATCACGTTGCAACCCATGCCCACTGTAGCGTTTTAGTGGTGCGGAGTGCAGGGCGACATGAATACGAGCAAGGGTTTCGCGTTTGCTTGGCGTTTGGTGTGGATGCGCCGGCGCAAGCGGCGCTGCGAGAGATGACCGAAATTGCTTGGCGTAGCGATACGGTATTTCATGTGTTGTCGATCGCTTCGTACTTGCATGATTTCTTTGGTGTGTTGCCCGAAGATTCTCAGATTGTACGGCAGTACCATGAAAATTTGAATCAAGCTCATGATCAACTGCTCACCGTCTCGTCCCAAACGCAAACTCACCTAATCGAGAATGAGCATGTCGGAGAAGGCATCGTGACATTTGCGGAGCGGAATGCCATCGACATGGTGGTCGTGGGCGAAAAGTCACGCAGCGGGGTGAGTCGTTTTTTGCTGGGCAGCACCTCGCGTTATGTCTTGCGTCACGCCGAATGCAGTGTCTGGATCGCTCGCAACTATCAAGTGCGGGAAGACGAGCCCGTGCCAGAAAAGTCTCCGACGGTAATAGCGTAAACGACAGCCACGAATCAACTTCGACCGGAGCGGTCTTTATGAAGCGTTTCAAACGAATATTGTGTTACATCGGAACGGATTCCAACGAAGCGGCGCTTTCCAGAGCGGTGAGTTTGGCGATCCGTAATGAAGCGTCGTTAACGATTATGGATGTGATCAAGCCAATCCCTAGAGGGATTGTCATGGTCGGCGACGCGACCGATTCGCAGGAACTGCAAGACATCATGGTCAATGACCATGAACACGCGTTGCTGGCGCGGTTAGCGGAATATGCCGACACGGCCGTCCCGATTGAATTGGTGGTTGCCACCGGCGATCCTGCGACCGAAATTATCCGCCAAGTAATATTGGCAGATATCGACTTGGTGATCAAAAACGCCGATGGACTTTCGGCTCCAGGGGGCGCGTTTGGAAGTGTCGCACGGTCGCTGCTGCGGATGTGTCCCTGTCCGGTATGGCTACTGAAACCTGAAATACACGGGCAATTTGATCGCGTCCTGGCTGCGGTTGATTTAGACGCCGACGACGATGTCCATCAGAAACTCAATCGCAATATTCTCGAACTCGCTTTGTCGATCGCACGAGCCGAGCAGGCTCAATTGCACCTTGTCGCCGCTTGGGGCTTGTGGATGGAAGGTCCTTTGCGAAAGCGAATGGGCGACGAAACCATCGATCAAATGGTGGAACTTCAGCAGGTCAAGGTGCGTCGTGCGCTCGATGAATTGCTGCCGGCCGGATCGACGGACAATAATCGCATCCAAATCCACCTGCATCGTGGCGATCCGTCCGAAGTCATTCGCAGTGTAGCCGATACGATCGAAGCCGATTTGATGGTGATGGGAACGGTGTGTCGCACCGGAGTATCAGGCGCCTTAGTGGGCAGTACGGCAGATTCCATTTTTTCCGAACTCAGCTGTTCCATGCTTGCCATCAAACCTTCGGGATTCGTTTCGCCAGTCCAGGTAGCTGCCCGTGTTTGAAATCGCATTCACCTCTGTCGCGGTGTGGTGGTCGCTGGCGGGGGCATCTCATTCGCTTTTTCCTCCTCGAATCATTCTCTTCCCTCTGTTAATCAATCGGGTGCTTCCATGAGTATTGATCTATCGACCCACTACGGCGGACTGATGTTACGTACTCCGATTGTCGTGGGGGCGTGCCCGTTGTTGACTGATGATCACATGCGAGCGAGGCTGCAAACGGCGGGAGCCGGCGCCGTCGTGTTACCCTCGGTATTCGAAGAACAGGTGATCGAATGGACTCAGAAAATGGGACGTCCAATCACCTACCGTGAAAAAGCGTTGCTCGCACGCAGCGAGCGGTTGCGAATTCGATCTGCTTGCAGAGATGCGGAGAGTTACTTGGCATTACTTAAACGAGCAAGTTCGCAGTTGGACATACCGGTGATCGCCAGTATGAACGGCTACGCGGCCAACGGTTGGCTTGATTACGCGGGCGAGTTGCAAGAAGCGGATGCGGCGGCCATCGAATTGAACGTTCATCACCCGCCCTTGGATGAGCACGCTGGATCAGGTGAAATCGAAGATTCCATTGTCGCCGCAATCGAAGAGATTGATCAAGCGATCTCGATCCCGTTGTTCATCAAGATCGAGCGTGTTGGTGTCAGTTTGCCTCACCTTGCTCGACGCGTTTGTTCAGGCGCCAGCGGTTTTGTGTTGTACGGACGTGGCCCTGATACCGATATTTGTCTCGATAATTTGAAGCTGAAATCGACTTGGAGTTTGACCTCGCCGGGATCCGCAATCCAATTGATCGATCCGATCATGCGAGTCCATTCGCATTGCCCCGCGATGTCGCTTGCCGCCAGTGGTGGAGTCGCCAGCAGCGAGGATGTGATCAAGGTACTGTTGGCAGGAGCCGATGTTGCGATGGTGACAAGTGAG
>NZ_JBFHFD010000820.1:0-3262 GCF_041583735.1 Novipirellula sp. | reverse complement strand
GGGCGTCCGCCTCATTGCAGCATTAACTTTATCACCAGCCATGACGGCTTCACGATGAACGACTTGGTGTCGTACAAAGACAAGCACAACTTGGCCAATGGCGAAGAAGGTCGTGACGGAGACAACCACAACATCAGCGACAACTACGGCGAAGAGGGTCCGTCACGCAAGAAAGGCGTGCGAACGATCCGCGAGCGTCAAATTCGCAACATGTTGACCACCTTGCTGCTTAGCCAGGGCGTCCCGATGCTGGTCAGCGGCGATGAATGCCGACGAACCCAGAAGGGGAACAACAACGCCTATTGCCAAGACAACGAGCTGAGTTGGTTTGATTGGCGATTAGTCAAAAAGAACGCCAACATGGTTCGCTTTGTGAAATCGTTGATCGAGTTCCGCAAGGCTCAACCGACCGTTCGTCGCCGAGAATTTTTGACTGGGCAACCTGTCGATGGACGGATGATTCCCGATGTCTCGTGGTACTCCGCAGCGGGGACTCCGCTTGATTGGGGGCAACACGATTTGGCGATGGTCGCCTACATCGCGGCTCCGAGTCGCCGGGACGATCCCGAAGGCGTCGGCCGCGACGTGGTGATGATGTTTAACAGCACCGGACAAAACCGCGAATTCATGCTGCCCGAAGTCGGCCGCGGCATGAAGTGGAACCTGTTTGTCGACACCGCTGCGGAATCTCCGAACGAGGTGTTCCCCGAGCTGAATGGGCCGATGCCACCGAGCAATCGGGTGATCGATGTGCCTTGCCACTCGTTGAAGATCTACGTCAACCAGATCGAATCGCCGCAATCCGCCACATAAAAAGGGCGAAAGCGAGATTCGAGGGCGATCGACTTTTGACACGAACCAGGTGGTGGTGTAGCGGTGCGGCGCAAGCCGCCCGGTCGAAATCGAACGTTTTCACGCTGCAACCGGACGGCTCGCGTCGTGCCGCTACCTAAGTCGATGGCATTGGGCTTGCGCCGCTTCAAAAACCACCCGCTTGGTGCCAAAGTCCAATGGCATCACGGCCGCTATTTTCGCTTACCGCCTCGAGTCGCCTGTGGGAGACCCGAGGCGGTGGCATTTTGCTAGCACAGCAAATCCACGTTTTTCCCGCAATCAGCCGCCTGCAAACCACGGCGGCTGGGCAACCCGTCTTGCCATCTTTGCAATAATCACGAACACTAAGACACGAGACACCCTGACTCGTCTTCCTCCAAGTAGAAGTCACCGGGGTCCTGCCGCAAAAATATGGCAACCCCTCACTGCACTGAAAGAGATTGCATGAACCATTCCCCCCTTCACGAACTTTCCAATAGCCACTCGTACCAGAGCTATCAGCGTCAGCGTCAACTGACTCTTGGCGATTTGCTTTTGGAAAACCGCATCGTGTTTCTGCAAGGCGAGATCCACTACGCCAATGCCAACGACGTGGTAATGAAACTGCTTTATCTGCAGAGCGAAAACCGCCGCAAAGACATCCACTTTTACATCAATTCCCCAGGCGGATCGGTCACCGCCACGCTAGCGATTTACGACACGATGCAGATGCTGTCGTGTCCGGTCGCCACGTATTGTGTCGGCGAAGCCTGCAGCGGCGCCGCGGTCTTGCTCGTCGGTGGAACTCAAGGCAAGCGTTTCTGTTTGCCCAACAGCCGCGTGATGATGCATCAACCAATGGGTGGCGTGGGCGGCCAAGTTAGTGACATTGAGATCCAAGCCGCTGAAATGTTTCGTTACCGCGACGTGTTGAACAAGATCATCAGCAAGCACAGCGGCCAATCGGTAGAGAAGATTTCGCAGGATACCGACCGCGACTTCTTCCTCGGTGCCGAAGAAGCGAAGGCTTATGGGCTTGTCGACGACATCTTGGTCAAGCCACCTGCGGACGACAACGATGACGACGACGACAAAAAATAGTCTGGCGAACGAGCCTCTCAAATCTCGCTCCGAAGACGTCGTCATTTTATCTGAATCCCACTGCCCCCATCCCGTCGAAAGTTTATAAGCATGCCCATCATTCCCTACGTTGTCGAAAAAAGCGGACGCGAAGAACGCGTCTATGACATCTACAGCCGACTGCTCAAAGACCGGATCATCTTTCTCGGCCAACAAGTCGACGACCAAATTTCCAACGCGTTGGTCGCGCAGATGTTGTTCCTGCAATCGGACGATCCGAAAGCCGATATCCACATGTACATCAACAGCCCTGGTGGTAGTATCACCGCAGGCATGGCGATCTATGATACGATGCAATTTGTCTCCTGCGACGTTGCAACGTACTGCATCGGCCAAGCTGCATCGATGGGTGCCGCACTGTTGACCGCCGGCGCGAAGGGGAAACGCTACGCGCTTCCCAACGCTCGGATCATGATTCACCAACCGCTTGCGGGGATGCAAGGAACCGCGCGTGAAGTAGAAATTCACGTCGAAGAATTGCGCCGGATCAAGAAACGGATGAACGAATTGATGATCGAACACACCGGTCACTCGCTTGAAAAGATCGAACAGGACACCGATCGCGACCGTTTCATGTCGGCCGACGAAGCGTGTGAGTACGGTTTGATTGACAAAGTGGTCCACAAAGCGGGCCAAGTCTAAGCAGGCCGCAGCAGCGGACCAACGACAGCGGAAATCCAGCACCCGCGGCAACTTGTTTGCCGCGGTTCCCGCGTCGACCGCCCCCTTCGTCTAGCGGCCCAGGACGCCGGACTCTCAGTCCGGAAACAGGGGTTCGAATCCCTTAGGGGGTACTGAGGCTTGATCAAACCTCAGCCAGGTTTGCGTGTTTCTATCGAGACGATTCTCACAAAACACTCCTGACTTACCTGCACAGCCTTTCTTTTCATCGATCTTGGCAGCGATGTACGTTATGCTTTTAGCAGAGCGCACACCGCCCCCCCATTAGCGGAGACATCGATTCCATCGTTTTGTCACCGTTAGGGGGAGTTCTCTTTTTCTGATCTTGATCCAAGGAGACTCGCCATGCCTCACAAAATCTTGTTTGCAAAGATGAAAGGAAAGTGGGAAGGCACCTGTCGAACTTGGTTCCAGCCCGGTCAAATCGCCGATGAATCTCCGATCCGCGGCGAGATCACGCGAGTGCTCGAAGGCAGCTTTCTTCGCCATTCCTATCAAAGCTCGATCCAGGGCAAGCCCCGCAGCGGCGAGGAACTGATCGCCTTTAACGTGATCTTGCAGACCTTCCAGTGCTCGTGGATCGATGATTTCCACATGAATGATGCGATCATGTTTTCGCAAGGCCCGG
>NZ_JBFHFD010000819.1:0-3275 GCF_041583735.1 Novipirellula sp. | reverse complement strand
TGAGGGCCGGGGGTGGCGGTCGATTTAATGATAACCGTATCTCGGGTCGGTTGAATTAGATAACACGGTTTTCTTGGGTGAAGAATGCAAACGATTATTTTAGCCCAAATGCAGCAGGCGCAGCTATTGATGTTGGCCGGGTTCGTGATGTTGGGGTGGGTGCTGGCCCGCCGCCAGATCGCGTTGCGAAAACGGGTCACTCAGGATTCGCGGGCCGCGAACCGGGAACTCAAGGCGATTCAGAAACGCAAAGATCCTGTGGCGCCCCTTTCCGATGCGCCCGTGGAAACTCAGCGTTGGCAGGTCGCAATGTTTGATCTGCAGCGTGAATTGACCGCCGAACTCGATACCCGCATCGCCGTTGTGCAGACGTTGTTGCGACAGGTGGACGAGCGGATCGAGACGCTCGCGACCGCAGAGTCTGCAGCATCAGGCTCCAGCACCGATGCGGCTGCCGCGACTCGCTCGGTGCTGCAGCTGAGAATCGCCGCGTTGAGTCACTCGGGACTGACAGCTCAAGAGATCAGCGAGCAGCTCGAATTGCCGGTCGGTGACGTCGAACTGATGCTAGGGGCCAGCCCGGTCTCGCAAAATCAATAGCGTTCGCTTTATGTCTTAGCCGGTTTCAGGACGCTGCAGACCGAGGATCCACTCTCGCGCTTCGGCGGCGAGAAAGAATGAGCCGCAGATCACCAGGGCACCGCCGGGGCTGGCGAGTTCCCGCCCGCGTCGGCACGCATCGATCGCATCGGCGATGACATGCGTGCGAAGACGATCGGGGGTGGGCACCATCGCTAACATCTCGTCGGGTTCGCGGTAACGCGGGTTGCCACTGTATTTGGTCAGCACAAGATGCTTCGCCTTGGGGGCCAAGGCCGCGAGCATCGGTTCGGCTGACTTGTCCCGGCTGGTTCCAAACACAATCGTGATTTCGCGGTCGGGCAAACGATCGTTGATCGTTTTGATCAAAGCCGCCACGGAGTCCTCGTTATGAGCGGCATCGACAATCGCGATCACGTCATCGTCCAAATTGAAACGCTCAATCCGTGCGGTGCAGTTCAACGAGGCCAATCCCGACGCAAAGGCGGTTTCGGGAATCGAGAGCCCCGATTCGGCTAACAGGTCGGCCACGGCGATCGCCACGGCGGCGTTGCGAGCTTGGTGATCGCCCTCCATCGCCAATGCCACTTCGTGGGAATCACGAAGCGGGGCGGTGCGACCTTGATAGCAGAGTTTGGATCCCCAATCGGAATTCGGTTCGATTGAAATGGTAAAGTCACCGGCCGATTGCACGGCGACGGCACGAGGCTCCCCAACCGGGGCGGTGGTTTCCCCTGTTTGGTAGGTTTCCGCTAGCTGGTACAGCGGGGCGTTTTTGTTTGCGGCCGTACGCCGGATCACCTCGATCGCTTCAGGGCGGACGACGCTCGAGACGACCGGAACCTTCGGTTTGATGATCCCTGCTTTTTCGGCCGCAATCTCAGCGATCGTGTTGCCCAACACGTGTTGGTGATCGAGTCCGATGCTGGTAATCGCGGTCACCGAAGACGAAAACACGTTCGTGCTGTCGAGTCGTCCGCCGAGTCCGACCTCCAGGATGATGGCATCACACGCTTGAGACTGAAAATGCAGCATCGCCATGGCCGTGGTCAGCTCGAAAAACGTCGGTCCCGAGCCCGCTTCTTGATCCATTTCCTCGACCACGCTGCGAATCCGCTCGACTAAGCTGACGATTTCGATGGCGGTGCAAGGGACATGGTTGATCTGAAATCGCTCTTCCAGCTCCTTGAGATGGGGCGAGGTGTACAGCCCGGTGCGATAGCCCGCTTTGCTGAGGATCCCGGCGACCATGGCGGCGGTCGATCCTTTGCCCTTCGTGCCGGCGATATGGACAAGCGGGATGGGGGGGATCGGCGAATTTGCATGGACATGGTCCCCCAATCCGATCCGCTGGGCCAGTTCGGCCATGCGGCGCAGCCGAAATGGATACCTCGCCGGCGTCGTCGAAATCCGTTCGTAATTGATCCGCTCGTACAGGAAATGGAGCGAGTCTTGGTAGCCAGGGGCAGTCATGAACGTGAAACGACACGAGACGAGGGATGCAGCCGATGGAGGCTCTGCGGCTCTGGCTTCCGAAGCCAGAGCGTGTTTTTTAGGCTTTCGGGTAGCGGATTGGCAATCCGTGATGCGTCGCAGAGTGCGGTTTTGGCAGTGTCCAACACAAACCTGAACTATTCCATGGTTAAAAATCCGAACCCTTTCCAGGACGACGCCGTAACGTAAAAACCTTCGGAACCGGGCATTTTATTCCCCCGGATTCCGAATCGTTACGATCCCATTTTTCTTCTTCTCAACACAGAAAGCGTTTGCTCGTGGATACCGATGCTGCTGCGGTCGCTGAGTCTGCCGGCCAACCCGCTCCGAATAGTGCTGCGGACACCGATTCGGGGGTGGTCATTGAAACCCGAAACCTGAGCAAGATCTATCGCGACTTTTGGGGCCGAAAAAAGGTCCACGCGCTCAAGTCGCTCGATATCGAAGTTCGCCGTGGCGAAATCTTCGGGTTGCTCGGCCCCAACGGTAGCGGCAAATCGACGACGATCAAATTGATCCTCGGGTTGTTGTTCCCGACCAGTGGCCGAGTGCTGGTGTTTGACAAGGACGCAACCGAGACGAGCAAGAACGAGCGAATCGGCTACCTGCCCGAAGAATCGTATCTGTACAAATTTTTGACGGCCGAGGAAACACTCGATTTCTATGGCCGGCTGTTCAATATGTCGGGCGCTCAGCGAAAGAAACGCGTTGACGAATTGATCAAGTTGGTGGGGCTGCAAGGCGCCAAGCACCGCCAGCTTCGCGAATACAGTAAAGGGATGACGCGACGAGTCGGTTTGGCTCAGGCGTTGATCAACGATCCCGACCTGATTTTGCTCGACGAACCGACCACAGGCCTCGACCCGATCGGGACTCGAGAGATGAAGGACTTGATCCTCGCCCTGCGTGACCAAGGCAAGACCGTTCTGCTCTGCAGCCACCAACTCGCCGATGTTCAAGACGTTTGCGACCGAGTCGCGATTCTGCATCAGGGCGAGTTGAAGGAGCTCGGGCGTGTTTCGGATCTGTTGAAGGTCCAAGACATCACCGAAGTTCACGCTCGCGGACTCAGCGAAGCGGCCAAGACCGAGATCGCCGATGTGATCAAACGGCACGGCGGAACGGTCGAATCGATCGACAACCCGACGACAACGATGGAAGACCTGTTCTTGAACATTGTT
>NZ_JBFHFD010000818.1:0-3283 GCF_041583735.1 Novipirellula sp. | reverse complement strand
GTCATTTTTCGGTCGCCACTGACGGGCGAGCGACCGAAAAATGCCTCCGGCGACGGCACCTCACCACCACCCGCGGAAAAAAATGAAATAAGAAAAGAAAATTACCTCAACACCACTTGCCAACCTCGGACTTCATAGTCGTTACGGTTCAGCGGGGCCACGCGAACGACTCTCCACTTCAATAATGTCAACTCGCGGACTCCATTGCAACCGATGGTGCGCCGCCGTTTTGGGGAGTGTAGCGAATCCAGCAATAGCGCCGACGAACAAGCCAACGATGCCAAAAAATAGAGGTGCAGGTGGGCCCCAACCACCGAATACGAGCCAAAGCACAAGGCAATCCACAGCTGATCCGGTCATTCCGATTCCGATCCACGTTGTGACATGAAGTACCGGGTCAGGACTCGCACGACGTGTGAGCCAATACAGTGGCGTGACGAGAACGAAGGAACCAAGGCAGTAGAACAAGAGTTCGAGAAGCATCCAGTCCCATTTGAGCAGGCGATAGATTCGAGAGTTCGGCGGTTGCGTTTGAGGTAGGTGGTCAAATGTAGCCGCAAATTCGGAGTATGCGGGAAGCAATGGAGGGTCCCAGATCGCAGTTTCTGGAAGCTTCATGATGCAAGTTCCATTGCCAGCGGTGTAGCGTGCCTCCCATATTGCGGTGCGGACCGTCATAAATACGGCGAGCACAAGCATGGCGATTAGGAGTAAACGAAAACGGTTCAAGTGAAGCGGCAGTTGTGAAGTGAAGTGAAGTGAAGTGAAGTGTTTTTAGTCGGCGAACGGTACGGTTCAGCCCGCACGGGCGAAAGACGTTAGGATGGCCCATTAACTTTCAACCCGTGCTGAAGTGCAACCGATGGTTCCCCCGCCGTTTCCTTTAACCAAGCAGGTACGAATGCGAGCCCTTCTCGTATGGGGTTGCTTGAAAGTCAGGGCCATCAATTTCTTCCTCCAAGAACCAACGGATCCCGTGTATCTCCGGTACGGTTTCAAGCGATTCGGACAACCCATTGTAGAACGACCGTACAGAAACGTCTGTGCAGTTTGAGACGACTGACACCCACAGCATCCACCCGTTGCTGTAGTCAGAAAAATCGAGCCGAAATTCTTCGTTCTCGCTCGTGCGAATGTCAGCCCATATTTCGGAAGTCCAAAGCGAAAACGCGATGCACGTCGGAGTTAGAGGAGCAGGAAGTTCCAAGCAGATTTTCTGAAATAAGGGAAAACCTGGTCTCATGTCAGGATTGTCCGTCGGAATCTCTAGATGTAGTAATTGGCATTCAGCCACCCGAAAAAACGCTGTTGTTCTGAATCCGAAACGTTCGACTGGTGTCATATCAATTGAGTCGCAGTGTGGCTCACGTGGAAACGAACATTTTAAGTCGGGGAACGGCGGACATCACAGGGCACGGAGATTTGACTTTCGGTTGCGAAAAACGCCGCAAGCCGCGGTCCGGTGCATGCCATTGTTCCCCGCCATTCTATACGGTCAGTTCTCAAACCACATCCAGAAATCTACAAGCTCGCCACGTTCTATGACTGCATAACCGCACTCTCCGCGAAGCTTCTCCCACGAATCGCCGCCAGTATCGTATTTCCAAAGTTCAGCATTCGATAGATCAAGGGTCGATAGCCAATCTGCAAAAAGCTGATCGCCTGTGCGTCTTGGACCGTAGACAAGTCGCCAGAAAAGATCGACCAGCAGGCCACCTATCGCGAACCATAAGACGCGAAAGACAAGGGGTTCAGGAATCGCGACGCTTGCTATGTGTTCTTCGTCACGCTGAATCTCCGCGATCGCTCGTTCGGGTGTAACCTTTTCGTCCAGCCACCGCAGTATTTCGTCTGCTCGTGTCTTCGGGATGTGTTTCATGGAATCACAGAGTTTAGCAGTACACGCCTTCAATCGGGGAACGGCGGACATCACGGGGCACGGAGAGTTGACTATCCATTGCGAAAAAAGCCGCAAGCCGTGCTCCCGTGCATGTCATTGTTCCCCGCTTTGTTGAAGTCGTTGGTCAATCAAAGGATACGCAAACGTCGGAATCGGAGTCAATCGAACGCTGAAGCGCCACACGAAGGTCAGTCAAACAATAGTACCGCCAACCCGCACCCTTTCCCCACTTGGCCTCGATTGGGTCTAAGCCCGATTCATCGTCCAGTTCAATTGCATTCCACACGTCGGCGTCGCCAAATCGTTGTCGATAATTGTCATATAGCAAGTCAACGATAGGTAACAGTCGTTTGGATGATGCAGACGGAATTAGGAAGTATTCACCTGTTTCATCTAGTTGACGTTGAAGCGGAGCTATCAGTTCGCTGACGAACGTATCACGTTCGGATTCTGGAAGTTGCGAGGGTAGCTCTTCGAGCACCCCGGACATCGCCGAACCGGACTTGTCGTCGCCGCAAAAATCATCGCATTGAATGTAGCCGCCACCCATCGTGCATGTCCATGTTGGGAGTGTTATTCAGTCGGGGAACGAAGTAATTATCGCTGGTTGTGGTGGTTATAAGTGAGGCCTGGGGCTGTTATCGCCGTTTGGACCTTCGGCTCCCTCGGTGACACGTGGAGTGTTATCGCCGGTTCGAGGGATTGTTATCGCCCGTTGGCGTTTGCTGAGTATGAGGGGATGCGATTCTTGGGTCAAGCAAAATTGTAATCGAATTTTCCTTCAGAGGCATTGACCTGTAATGCACGCATGTAAAGAGTCAGCAAAGATCGTGCTGCGGCGATGCAGGGCGTCGGTAAAATCGATTCAGTACTCCGAAAAGCTTTGGGGCCATCGCAACCGGGACGGAATCTGCTCCACAGGTCCCGATTTGGCCAGCTTCTCTTTGCCGAATCGGGTGATTGCCGAAGGCCCTGGAGCGGATGTGTCCCGGAGCCGCACGCGAGTTGAAGTGGCTGTCCTCCAGGCGGTAATTCACAAGCACGTCAGTTCGCATGTTTTTCGCCATCGTTTTGCTATGCATTTACTGCGTGCGGGAACCGACACTTGCACAGTTCAAGAATTAGTTGGTTATGCAGAGTGCGGAGTGAGGGGCTGGAAGATTGAAAAAGTTAAATTGACAATTGTAAATTTTGAAATCGTTGAATGTGACGGCTCGATGTGAGTGCGGAAGAAGTTGTTGAACAGGAGGAAAGGGAGGTAACAGAGAAAGAGGTGATTTGTGGCTTTGTTTCCTCTGTTTCCTCTGTTTCCTCCTGTTCAAATAAGACCGCGCATCTGTTGCTTGCGTCTGCGACGGGGAAACCTGCGGTGATGCGGAGTCG
>NZ_JBFHFD010000817.1:0-3288 GCF_041583735.1 Novipirellula sp. | reverse complement strand
CAAATACCCCAGGAAATATTGAACCGTTTTTTGAAAAACTTGTGAGCCTGTTTTTTTATAGGATACCGGGTAGCGAATTTCGAAGCGGAACTCGGGGTCGATTTCGATGTCGGAGGGATCAATGCCGGTTTCCTCCTGGGTTTCGCGAAGCGCCGTTTGCTGAAACGATTCTCCCGCTTCGCAGTGGCCTTTGGGAAGATCCCACCGCGTAGGGTGCCGCATCAACAGAAATTCTCGCGTGGGACTTTTCAGCATCAGTAGAATGCCTGCGGCACGCACGCCGCCATCGGGAGATACTTTCATCAGGGGATCGTCTCTTTGTGGATCGTGGATGTCCAAAAGGTTACAACATAGAGGGAAGGGGCAAATCCGTGTTCTTCGTTAACCCCGTGTCGTTTGTCAAACCAGAAGTGATTGCATCGAAATGAAAATTTACACACGCACGGGCGATGCGGGCAGCACGGGGCTGTTTGGCGGGCCGCGAGTCGCCAAAGACGACGATCGAATCGAAGCCTATGGAACCGTCGATGAACTCAATGCAGCGCTCGGCTTGGTCCGCTCGGCCGGCGTTTCATCGATGATGGATTCTCAGTTGTGCCAAATTCAACATGCCCTGTTTTCGATCGGAGCGGAGTTGGCGACGCCGAACCCAGACGAACATGGGATGCGGATCATTGATGAGGTGCATGTCAAACAGTTGGAGGGGTGGATCGACGAACATGAATCGGTCTTGCCACCGCTGAAAAATTTCATCCTGCCGGCCGGCGTCGCAGCAGCGACCCATTTGCATTTGGCACGTTCGATTTGCCGCCGCGCCGAACGACGCGTGGTCACGCTGGTGCGGCGGCACGAGGCGAGTGTGTCAGAGGAGTTGATTGTTTATTTAAATCGATTGAGCGATTTATTGTTTGTGCTTTCTCGGGTCGCCAATTTCGATGCCAATGTCGAGGACGACCCTTGGCAGCGGCCGAAGTAAGCTAGATGCGAGAGCTCGCGCCGAAGATAAGCCGCCCTCCTTCGCTTGCAGAGAGGCGACGGGGTGGCTGCGTTCGCGATTTTGGGGCGGATTCGCGTGACTTTGCGACCGCTGGTGGGGTGTGCTCGCCAGTGTACAATATGTCCAAAACGGTCGGAGTGCCGTTGTTGGTCTGGGAATCAAGTTTTAGCGAGGTATCGTTGTGAAGAAAGTCGAAGCCATCGTCCGTCATTTTAAGCTAGAGGACGTCAAGAATGCCTTAACCGACCATGGTGTGCACGGCATGACCGTGAGTGAGGTGCGTGGATTTGGACGGCAAAAAGGGCATACCGAGATTTATCGAGGGACCGAGTACGCAATCGATTTCGTTCCGAAAGTAAAGATCGAAGTGATTTGCACCGACGAGAACCTGCAAATGGTGGTCGACACCATCTTGCAAACGGCCCAGACAGGGCAGATTGGTGACGGAAAGATTTTTGTTACCAACCTCGAAGAATCCATTCGAATTCGTACCGGTGAACGCGGCGAAGACGCCCTGTAATGTGGCGATGCCCTCATCGATCGCAACATGAACCTCGTCGCAACGTTAGTCTCGTCGCGGCGTTGACTCGATTAGGGCGTTAACAAAGAGACTTGATTCTTGACACCGAGGTGGAAGGTGGGCGAATCGATGTCTCGCAGCGCCGTCGCGTGATGCGTTGGCGTTGCCATTCTGTTTTCAATCAATGTTCATCGAGACTCGGTGTCGATGGATGTCGCGGACACTCGTGGAATCGGTTGGCGATCGAATCGGCGATCGAGGATTTAGCGGTCCATGACCAGGGTCGATTCCGGTCGTGCGATCACCGACGCGCACCAGTGACTGTAGTCGCTTCTTTTCCTTTATGGCTCATGGCTGCAAGCACTTCATTACGTCCCGTCGTCATCCGCTGCCGCCAACGTCTTCGCGAGGGCCGGGCAAAGGCTCAGATACAACACGAATCGGGTTCCCAAGGGATTCTCGTCTCGGCCCGCCTTGCGGATCTGTACGACGACATTGTGCTGGACGTGTGGAGCGATGCGATCGAGCAGTGCGAGGATGATCGCGCCGTCAGCGGTCTCGCGCTGGTGGCACACGGAGGATTCGGACGGCGGGACCTGGCACCCTATTCCGATGCCGATTTAATGTTGTTGACGACGCGGGGATCGGAACATCTTGCCAACAGCGTCGCGACGAATTTGACACGAGATCTCGTCGACGCAGGGATCGTCGTGGGCTTTTCGATTCGCTTGGTTGGCGAAGCCTGCATGTTAGCGTGGCAGGATCCTGTGGTGTTCACGTCGTTGACCGAGTCCCGCTTGTTGTCAGGCAGTTTGCAGGTCTATAGCAAGTATTTCAACGCGTTGCGACAAGGCGCGATGCGGCGTCAAAAGAGACTGATCCACGACTGTGTCGCGGCGCGGCGTGAGGAACGCCGCAAATGGGGCGAAACCAATTATCTGCTGCGTCCCAATGTCAAACGCTCGCGGGGCGGACTACGCGATATTCAATTAATTCGCTGGATCGGGTTTGCTCGCTATGGCGAAACCGATCTTGAAAAATTGGTGAAGCTCGGTGGATTGCCCGAAGAGGATTATCGGGTGCTGCGAAAAGCAGCGGAGTTTATGTTGCGTGTTCGCAATGAAATCCATTTCCGCGAAAAGAAGAGCCAGGACGTTTTGGATCGTCCGATGCAAATGGAAATTGCCAGTGCATGGAACTATCCCGGCGAAGAGGGAAAGTTGCCGGTCGAACAGTTCATGCAGGACTACTTTGAAAACACCCGGGCGGTTCGTTACGCGTCCGGGTTTTTCGCCGATGATTCACTTGCTCGTCCGCTTGTTTATCACCTGCTGGAAAAAATCTTCTCTCGCACGATCTCCGAAAATATTCGGCTTGGTCCCACACATATCTGGGTTCCCAATGCTCATCTCGAGAAGTTTGCATCGAGTTTGCCGGATGTGTTGCGTTTGATGTTTTTGGCAAACCAGCACGGCCGACGGATCACGCACCAAACGTGGCAAGCGATCCGCTTGGCGATGCAGGAGCGTCCTGCTTCGGTTCCAGATCCAAATTCGATTGGCGCGTTTTTGTCGCTGCTAAGCCGCCCCGGACGGTTAGCGGAATTGTTGCGGCGATTGCATGAGTTAAGGATCATTGAGCAGTTCATTCCTGCGTTCGAACGGACGCGTGGATTGCTGCAGTTCAATGCCTATCACAAATTTACCGTCGACGTGCATTGCATTCGCTCGGTCGAAGCGGCGACCGATTTGCAAGATCAACCCACCGCGAT
>NZ_JBFHFD010000816.1:0-3289 GCF_041583735.1 Novipirellula sp. | reverse complement strand
GTCTCGGCGAATGGAACCTGTGCTTCGACAAATTGGCGACGAACTGTTTGGCACGCAAGACGAGGGGATTGATCCCGAGTTTGCCCTGGTGCTGCGGAATCAGATTTTTGGCAAAGATCGCCGCTGGATCATCGCGTCGCCAATTCAAGACGAGCACGACGAATCCGAACCACGTGTCATTCCGGTCGCCAGTCAATGGATGGCGTATCCGATCGTGTATCTCGCTGAAAAGGACGTCCAGTGAGTCTCGACACGGAAACCGAGAAGATCGCGGCATCCGACAACGGATTGCCGCTACGTTTAATCGATCTGCAGATCCAGATCGCCGATCGCGTGTTGATTCGCGACACCTCGCTGACGATTCCGGCAGGCAAAATCACCGTGATCGTGGGCGCCAGCGGAGCGGGAAAATCGGTCTTGCTGCGGACATTGGCCGGATTGATCGGGCGCGATCATGAGGCGATTTCGTGGCAAGGCAGTATTGCGATTGGCCATGACGATGCCTCGCAAAACCGCCACCCCCGCTTATTAAACCGCGTTGGCATCGTGTTTCAACAATTTGCGTTGTTTGACGAGTTGTCGCCTACCGCCAATGTCCAATTCGCCATCGATCATCGCAGTGATCCCTCGACACCACCATCTCAATCGGCCAAGGCTTGGGTCGATGAACTTGGCGTCCCCGCCCACACATCGGTGTCGGCGCTAAGCGGAGGCCAGAAACAACGTCTCGCGATCGCCCGCACGCTGGCCGCTGCGCCGGATATTTTGTTGTACGACGAACCGACCAGCGGGCTTGATTCCGCCAGCGGACGGAAAGTTGGCGAATTGATTCGGCATACTCAAACAATCCACCGCACCACCAGCATCGTGGTCACGCATGACTATTTAACGCTGCTGCCGATCGCCGACGAAGTGCTGTTGCTTGATTCCCAAACCAGCAAATTGGTGCGAATTGAGAATGACCAATGGGACCAAATCCCGGCACGGATGCAGCCGGTTGCTCTCCGCGATACCGACATCAACGAAGCGACCGCGACACTGGCGTCACGATTCGGCAATCTCGCTCGCCAACGCGTTGACGATTTCTTTACGACGACCGGTTCAGCGATTTGGACTGCGATCTGCTTGCCGTTTGAATTGCGTCCCTATTTCCCCCACTTTCGCTGGGGGATGCGGTTTGTGCTGCATTATTTGCGGCTGGTCGGCGGTCCGTCCGCCTGGTTTTATCTGATTCTGGCGGGAATGATCATCGGGTTCACCAGCACCTATTTTACATTTGAATTTTTACCATTCCAGGCCTACACACAGCCGCTGTTGATCGACGAGCTGTTGGCTTCGATTGGTTTTGCGTTGTACCGCATCTTGGTTCCGGTACTAGCAACGATTTTGATCGCCGCACGCTGCGGTGCCGCCGTCGCCGCCGATGTCGGTGTGAAGCGGTACGGAGGTCAAGTCGATGCGTTTCAGACACTCGGGGTTAAGCCGCGAACGTATCTGCTGCTGCCGATCGTGATTGCGTTTGTGATCGCGACTCCGATGTTAGAGTGGATGGCGCTGAGTGCGGCGAAGCTGATCAGCTTGGTGACGTTTCTGTCGACGCATCCCAACGAGGGCCCCTATTTCTGGCAGCAGAATTTCTATCGCAATCTCGTCCCGATCGAAGGCTCGTTATTGCGAGGATGGGAGTGGGTGCTGACCAAGAATCTGATCTGCGGGTTTGGGATCGCCTGCATCGCCTACTACCAGGGTTTGGCTCCGAAAAAGTCAGCCAACGACGTCAGCGGCGCGATCACGTCGACGGTGCTGTGGACGACGCTGTATGTTTTGGTGGTGCATTTCGTGACGGCATTGATTGAATTTTAGGGACATTTCCCGACGCTTGGATTTTCGACTACAATTCCCAACATGAAAAACACACAACGCCTCGCGATTTCTTTCTTGTTGACCTTGGCCTCACTTGCCGTTTTCAACGGATGTTCTTCTGACACGAAAAAGGCTGAACCGACAGCCAACACGGACGCCCCAGCACCGCAGACATCCCCCGCAGAAGAATCGGGCGGTTTGACACCCAACAACGAAATATTAGGTACTGCGACACCCAACAGTGAGAAACTTCCCGCGCACCAGCCGAAGTTTAGCGATGATGCTTATTGGATGGCCGCGCTGGATGGCAACATGCAAGTGATCGAGATGGCGATCAAGTCTGACACCCAAATCGACGTCAAAAACGAACGAGGCCACAACGCGTTACATTTGGCCGCCTACAACGGTCACACCGAAGTGGTGAAGTACTTTCTGCGAAACGACTTCAAGGTCGACGAGCGAGATTCCGAAGGCAAATCGGCTCTGATTCATGCAGCATCGGGCGACTTTCCCGAAACCGTCGAACTGCTGATCGCAAAGGGAGCCGATGTGAATTTGAAGGATGAGACCGAAGGCTTTACCGCGCTGATGATGGCGGCAGCCGAGGGCCAGATGAAAGTCGTCGAGGTCCTATTGAAACATGGCGCGGACAAGACGATGAAAGATATTGATGGCGACACCGCCGAAGTCTTTGCCCGCAACAATAGCCACTTTGAAATCGCGGATTTGTTAGCGGACAAAGACGAAGAAAAAAACAAAGAGGAATCAAAGTCGGAATAGGCTACGTCGAAAATCGACGCGAGTTTCATTACTCTGCCGATTTTACTTCTGCCGACTCGCCCTCTTTCTTCTCTTCTTCATCGCTCTTCTGTAACGTCGGATCCTCGATCGAAGCCAATTCGACTTGCAGCGTCATTTCCTTACCCGCTCGAGAGATTTTGACATTCTGCATCGAACCAATCGGTTTTCGCTCGATGATTTCTCGCAAGTTGCTTGGATTGAGTACTCGTTCCCCGGCAAATTCGAGAATCACGTCCATCGGCTTTAATCCCGCACGTGCTCCTGCCGATCCCGCGATCACTTGATGGACCAAGATCCCCAGCCCCACGGGAAGATTGACCTTCTTGGCCACTTTGGTATTGAGTTCAGCCAAACTAATCCCCAACGCGGCACGTCGAACGCGTCCATGTGCGGCAAGTTCATCGGCGATCCATTTCGCTTGATTGATGGGGATGGCAAACCCGATTCCTTGATAGCCTCCATTGCGTGTCGCGATGGCGGTGTTAATTGCAATCATCTTTCCATCCAAATCGACGAGCGGCCCTCCCGAGTTGCCTGGATTGATTGCAGCATCGGTTTGCAACAACCGACCACGGCGGATGCGGGGCAGTTTCCGATTTTTGGCGCTAACAATCCCCGCGCTGAC
>NZ_JBFHFD010000815.1:0-3290 GCF_041583735.1 Novipirellula sp. | reverse complement strand
GATTTGCGACAACCCGAAACGCCCATCTGGCAGATATGAAAGTACAGCGAAGATCATCGCACTACATGAACCGGATGACGATGTGATTTGGGGAGACGCTTACGTGCAAATGATTTTCACTTTGTGTAGCAAGTGCAATTGCATCAACGTTACGAACCAACGCACATAACGTGCGGCGCACTCTGCGATACACCGGATCCGGGTTTGCAAGGTTTCGCGAATGCTAACTTAACCCTCTCGGTCCGCTGATGTCGGATGTTCTTGCGGGATCGTGCACAGCCTAATGGGGTCGAAGTGGTTGCTCAGGTGTCGAACGTTGTTTCCAGATTACTTCGGCAGTGACATCGTATCGGGCGGTCTTCACTTTCATTGGAACTTACTGTGAGTTCAAGCCTGCCTGTCAGACCGATGCGCGGTTGGTCTTAACCACAGATTTACCCAGATGGACACAGGTGTGATTGATCGGGGTTCGTATCTGTGTGGATCTGCGTGTATCGGTGGTTGTTGATGACGCCCGGAATGACACGGCGCTAGATCGCTGCGTTTCCGATTCTTCATTGTCGTTTGTTGCTCGAGCCTATTTCGGTCGCTATCCTGAGGTTCATTGATCGCCGTCCGACTGGCGATTCGTCCGCCACGCAGGCCCATCGCAAGAACCAGCGTGGTGCACCCGAGCGGCGGCGACGTGTTTTCGTGAGCACAAAATCTAGGGCCGCCGCCGGGCGATCGGTAACTTTATGCATGAAAGCCTCGAACCGTGCCTCTTCGATTGATCCGAAAGCTACTCGGGATTGAGAAGCCGCTCTCGAACTTGGAATTGCTTCAACGTGCGGCAAAGCGTTGCTCAAGGAGTAAGGCACCCACGCCTACTCCGCCCCTGATCATTCCACGTGCGGACGCGGTCGCGATACTCGCGTCTTTTGACTGCGCGAACCGAGATGTACCTGACTCTGGAATTAGCGTTCACGATCTCGAAGACGTGCTTTACGACGCTGGAGCCGATCTAGTTGTCGATTGGCGTTCGTCACTGCAAGACGTCACACCAATCATCGCCACAACGTTGGGACGTTTACGGATCGAGACCAGCATTGATCTCTTCGGCGAAGACCTGAACGAGGCTACGATGATCGTTGCTGGCAAGACTTCCGATATTAAATACGTTGCAGGTGATGACGATGACTTCGATACAGTGATCGCAGCGATCAATTCCTTAATCCGTTCCACCGCGTCGTTTCGCAAGTTTCGGTCTTGCGAAGGGACCGATGGCTGGCGTTACGCGGCGCTGTCAAACGACTCCTGGTCACAACTCGATTCGACATATGGACCTACGGTTGATACGATTTTCGTTGCCCTGGACGACTAAACGACAGAATGCATCACCAAGTCGTGCAACGGAGCACGGCATATGGCGTCTACAAATGGATATCCTATTGGCCGTGCCCGCTGACGACCGACGTTCGTCGATTGAGATTTCGCGGCCTGCAGAGGTTGACATTGCCTCCAGCTAGGCCCCTCCGATACCATCGCAGCCAACAACAAACTCAAAATGGACACTGCAGTGAACAAACTCGTAATCGCAACGATCTGCTTCATCATCTTTGCTGGCACAGCACTAAGAGGAAACGCAACGCCCGAAGATTCAGAGCAGCGAACTTCGGCTCCGCTCAATCAAGTACCGTTCACTAGCGTCAACGACCTGAAAACGTTTCTTTTTGAAAATGACAAAGCTGCACTGAATCTCACCCGGCCTGAGATTGAACACCTACTCCCTCGTGATACTACGTTTGGCGTTGTACTCGTACGCGGAAACGGCCATCATAGCCGTGTTGAGTACAGGATGCCACTCGCAGACGATGGCGAGGAGTTGGTACTAACGTTTTCCAATACCCTTGGTTCGAGAACATCCCGTTTTTCTGGTTTCTGGATCGAACCAAACGACGAACAACGATGCCGTGAACCGGAGTCGCGTGTCAAGCGTTTTGGCGATAGCACACTCATTCGCCGCGCCCCGGTTACGGCCGCCGTTTGTCGTATCTGAGATACCAACTTGGATTTTGATCGCGCACTTTCTTCGGACTCGATCCGGACTCATGTTTACGCAGCGACTTTCCTCGGCGGTGAAGGAAAGTTCGGATCGCTCTATCTAGCCAAGCTTCTTTCACGATGCCACGCAATCAATCCAAATTCCGATGTGCTTTCCGATGACCAGCGATGTTTGATCTCTCGCGGCGCAATGTCGATGGCTAGGATTGTGAACGCTGTCGGATACGACGGTGCTGACACCGTGCATGCGAGCGTTCTTCAGTGGATCGTTTCACTTTCAACCTCCCGTTACATCGAGATCGCTGGAACGTCGATTCACGCACTGTCGACCTTAGGTGTCCCACCCGAGGAAACGCGTACAACGCTTGAGCATTTGATCCAGTCCGAAAGACGCCCTGACGATTACCCTTTGGTTACTTGTCGTGGCACAGCCTTTCGTTGTTTGGCCGCGATCGATAGACAATTCGTAGCACCGTATCTGGACACGCCTGCGTGCAGTGACCATGTTGCATTGCTCAAACACTGGTTGGAGAATGCTCCTGACAACCGTAAGCTACTCAAAGAGCTACAATGGCTAACGGGGCAATGACGACGAACGAGGCGATGCACGTCAGCCGCCGAGTCGAGTTAATTGAAGTGGTCAGTCGTTCGCGGGCGTCAAGTGATCGCAATCGTTCTGCAACTGAATCCAGATGTTGCGTTACCGCTACCGTTTGTCGAGTCCGCGAAACGTGTGGCTACTGCCCTCGCCAAATCAAAATCTGCATCCGTCAAATGAACACACGCCGACTCAGACAATTTACATTGAGATCCATGCTGCTGCTTGTCGCAGCCTGTGCGTGTTGTCTTGTTTTACTTCGTCCATATTTTGAACGACAGAACCTTCGTAGCAGGGTTAGTGCTCTTGGCGGAATAACTTATTTTGATTGCTCCGACCTTCCGGATTGGATCAGAAAGAGGACATCCGACGAGACACTTGAATCTTGGGGGTTAGCCGAAGTCTTCACCGTGAACCTTCAAAAAACGGATGCCAATGACGCGGACCTAGAGGTCATCTTGGGACGAGCAGGCTATGGGCGTATCTTTCTCAGCTATACCGGCATTACTGACGATGGATTGAGGCACCTGACAAAACAGCCGCAATTAGAGACTGTTGTGTTGGACCACACGGAAGTTGGGGATGAGGGGTTGTTGACTCTCCGTTCGCTTCCAAATCTGACGACCTTGGACCTTAGCGGGACGGCAGT
>NZ_JBFHFD010000814.1:0-3294 GCF_041583735.1 Novipirellula sp. | reverse complement strand
TTCGATCAAGTTTAGGAATGGTTCGGAAATCACTTCGACATAAGACCGCCCGGGCGGACCGCGAAGTTATTTCCTAACAATTCCTCGATTTGTTTGCGATGTCAGCGGATTTTGCGATGTCAGTGGATATCGACGACGCGGTCCTTCGAAAACGATCTACTGAATCCACTCGATTCTCAGTCCCGTCTGCGGCTGATCCGCATCGTCCATTCGTTGATGGTACATCCACAGCCGGGCGTCGTCGGCGAAGGCGATGTGGGTGATGGGGCCGAGGTTGTTTGCCGGGATCAGGGTGCCGATGAACCGCAAATCACGCGAGTTCCAAATGGCGATCGATCCATCATGGCCGCCGGTCAACAAGCTTTCGCGATCGGGTGTGATCGTGATCGAGCTCATTTCCGGCCAACGCCGCTGTCCGTCTTCATCAGACTCCCAGCGATTGCCTGTTTTCAAAATGTGACCTTGCCAATCATGCAGCCGAATTCGGCCATCGAACGCCGCCGAAAAAATTCTCTTGGTGGCATAATCGGCGCATGTCGCACGGAATTGGTTCACCCCGCGTGTGACCACGTTTCCGTCACCTTCATCGAATCGATATTCTCCGATGTATTCGCCAAACAACAAACAATGATTCGTCCGATGCAGCAGACTGGCACGATGGTCCACGGGCAATCGTAATTGGCCAACGATCACCAGTTCGTTTTTTGTGTTATCGGAATCGAGTGCGTCTGTGGGCAATTGGCACAATTTGATCACGTAGCCACGGTCGGAAGAGACGAGCATCTGATTGCCGTCAAAGCCAAACTCGACCTGGACGAGTCTTCGGCCATCCGTCTCGCATTCCGGACACATGACCGAGTACGAGACCGTCGGTTTCAAGAGATTGACCAGCTGAGCGTTGCCGTTGTCGTATCCCACGCTGACCCAATGATCGTTCGGTGAGACTTTGATTTGCGTCGGTAACTCTCCGAGGCGGGGAGTTTGCACCTGATTGATTTGCAAGGTTTTAGTATCGACCCAGAGCACCTCTGAATTACCGCAGGCCACGAGTGCCGTTTTCCCATCGTGAGTGAGCGCCGCGTCGATGGAATGGTGAGTCGTGGCGATTTGAGGATCCATGATCGCGTGAAAGGGGCTGATGGCGACGGACCCATCTTCACCACCACTTAGAATGCGTCCCTGGTCATCGATCGAGATCTCGGTAACGACGCTGGTGTGGAAAACATTGAAACCGGTGGGATCCAGCACGCTTTGAGGGGGCGTCGTTTCGTCGGTTGCGGTCGCGATGGTCTTGCTCAAGTCCCACGTGACGATCGCTCCATTGTGAAAACCTGCGACGACTTGATGTCCCCGATCGGAGATCGCCACACAATTCGGTTTGCCGATCGGTTGCTCGAGTCGGATTTTGCGATTCGGTGATTCCAAATCGATCAAATACAGATAATCAACATCAGAGAATGTGCAAACGAGATAGCGTCCATCTTTGGACCACGCCATTCGATAAACCAGATTTCCCAAGCCGAATTCCTCGGTGATCGATGGATTATCGACGTTAACGAGTCGCGGCGTATTTTGCTGTTTCAATATCAGCAATTGTTTGCCATTTTGCGAAAAGGCAATGTCATGGTTTCGCCGAGGTGCGTCAATCGAGATGACGGAGGCGTTTTTCGAGGTTGGTTCGGTACGAAATACCGGGAAGATCTGAACCGGTTCGTAGCGGCAACCGACCGCGATCCGCGCGTCATCGGGGCTGAAAGCAAGTGATTGGACGGTGGAGGGAAAATCGGTCAAAGGTGCCGGAAACGGTGAACCGTCAAGCGAAATGAACTCAACCTCGTTTCGTGTTTCTAACCATTCCCCGTCTTGGGCAATCTGTTTGCCCACTGCCATCAAGGTTTCGTCGGCAGTGACCGCCACCGAATAGACATGGGTGTCATCGGGAAAGACAAACTCTTGGGTCACCTCTGCATTGTCAAGGCGATGAATCCGAATGATTCCTTCTTCGCTGACGACGAGGCCGCGATCACTTTGCTTCAAAATCAGCAGGTCGCGGATCTGACTGGTATGCCGATCCAGGGCAAGCCAATGTTTACTGGCGCGTGATTTTAACAAACGCAAATCATCGCCGATGGGAATCACCCCCGCAGCGAATCGCTCGATCGACTCGGCAATCTGAATCGCCTTGGCCGGACTCTTGCTCGCCAACGACGAATAGGCGTATCGCAAATCGGAATGGTAGGCCGTTTGAATCGCTGTCCGTTCGTGCTCCTTTGCTAGATCTCGTTGCACACGCGTTTGACGTTCCTGATGGATCGCGATTTCTTTCCGGATTTGAATGTCGGCTAGCGCGAGTTGCAACGATTTTTGTTTGTCGGCCAGACGACGATTGCTGCTGGCGAGAACCATGGCGCCGCCAGCAATCAACAAAAACACGGTGGCCAACAAGCCCGTTTCCAACGGGGACCTGCGAGCAGCGTTAATGGTTCGTTCGACGAGCGAACGAGGGCGAGCGTGGACCATCAATCCTTGCTGCCATCGGTTCAGATCCGCCGTCAATTCACTCGCATTGGCGTACCGCTGTGCGGGATCCTTGGCAAGGCATTTCATGCAGATCGCTTCGAGATCCTTGGGAATGCCGGGTGAAACGATGTGAGGAGCGACGGGTTTTGCGAAGCAAATCGATTCAAACACCTCTTCCGCGTTTCTGCCGCGGTGTGGCAGTATTCCTGTCAGCATTCGATAGGTCAGCACGCCAAGCGAAAAAATATCGCACGATTCCCCATGCGTCTGTTCGCTGTGCAGTACCTGCTCGGGAGCCATGTAGTGAAGCGTTCCGACCATACGGTCATCCGAGTCGATCTGCGAATCGGAAAACAGGTCTCGAACCAGCCCAAAGTCGGTTAACCGCGGCGATAATCGTGACGGCTGCTCAGCCGTTTCGTTGGGGTGCAGCAAAATATTCTGCGGTTTGATGTCACGATGAACCAGCCCGCGTTCGTGGACATGCACGATCGCATCGGCTAAACGCAAAATCGTGTCGCCTACCACGGACGGATCAACCGGCCCAGCGTGGTTTTTCAACCATTGGGCAAGCGTCGGCCCCTCACAGAACTCGGAAACGAGATAGACCGATTGCGAATCTTGGAACGCTTCGTACAGCGGAACCAAGCAGGGGTGGTTCAACCGTGCTGCGGCGCGTGCTTCGAACAACCGAGGATCCTCGTCGTCGGATTCCGCATTGCGGGTTCGGCGAAATGATTTTAACGCGACCTCGCGTTGCAACATCTCGTCATA
>NZ_JBFHFD010000813.1:0-3295 GCF_041583735.1 Novipirellula sp. | reverse complement strand
CCCCCAAAGTGTTAGAAAAGGCCCCCTCGATGTCGGCTCAACTCACAGACCGCCAGCAGAACGTATACAACATGATTCGCTCGCTGATCGTAAAGCGAGGCTACGGGCCAACCGTCCGGGAAATCGGTGAACATTTCGGCATCAAAAGCCCCAATGGAGTGATGTGTCATCTCCGTGCCCTTGAGCGAAAGGGTTTGATTATCCGTAGTCCGAACAAGTCGCGGGCGATCGAGTTGACCCAGGCAGCCGACCGCAATCCGAACAGTTTGTCGATGGGCGGGGTTGTTGCCGGATCCCCCACTGCGTTGCCGTTTGAGCAAAACGAACGAGTCGACTTTAGCGAGATGTTATTCGGCGAAAACCGTTTTGTGCTGCAGGTCAGCGGCGACTCGATGATCGACGCCAAAATTGCCGACGGCGACTACGTGATTGTGCAGCGTCAAGATCACGCCTTTCCCGGGCAAATGGTTGTCGCGCAAACCCCCGATGGCGATTCCACGTTAGCGTACTGGCATCCTGAGGCGGATCGCATACGCTTGCAGCCAGCCAACGCGGCGATTCCGCCTCGGTTCGTCAAGACCGCGACCGTAGTCGGAGTTGCGGTCGGGCTTGTTCGCACCGGGATCTAATTTACCAATCGGATGCGAACCAGGATTTCAGCTTGCTGGGAATGGCGACATGACTAGCCAGCCAGCTTTTTCTCTTCGGCTGAGTTGATCTTGTTATAAAGCGTTTTCAAGCTGACCCCCAGTTCTTCGGCAACTGCGGGTTTATTGCCATCGTGTCGAGCAAGAGAACGCTCGATCGCGATCATCTCCATGTCACGCAAGGTCATCGGTTCGGACTCTCGCAATTCTTTTCGCAGTTGTCGCCGACCAAAATGACGTGGCAGATGCTCGGTTCCGATCGGCAATGAATCACAAAGGATCGCAGCGTGCTCAACCACATTCGCCAGTTCGCGGACGTTGCCAGGCCATTGATGTGACTTGAGTTCCGCGATCGCTTCGGGTGTAAAGAGATGTTCGTTTCCGCCATCGGTGCGGTGTCGGCACAGCAGATGTGAGGCCAAGGGAACGATGTCTTCGGTTCGTTCTCGCAATGCGGGGACATGAATTTCGAAGGTATTGATACGGAACATCAAATCTTCGCGGAACGTTCCCTCTTCGACCATCTTTTCCAGGTCACGGTGAGTCGCGCAGACGACTCGGACGTTGACGTTGACGGTTTGGTTGTCTCCGAGTCGGCGAATGTCACCGGTTTCGAGCACTCGCAACAGTTTGGCTTGCATCGCCAGCGGTAGCTCGCCAATTTCGTCTAAGAAGATCGTGCCACCGTCGGCGACTTCGAACAAACCGGTACGTGCTGCATCAGCCCCGGTGAACGCGCCTTTGCAGTGGCCGAATAGTTCACTTTCAATCAGATTTTCAGGCAACGCTCCGCAGTTGATCGCAACCATTGGCTGTTCGGCACGCAAGCTCGAATCGTGAATCGCGCGTGCGACTAATTCCTTGCCACATCCCGTTTCACCTCGAATGAGCACACTGCTCTCCGTCGGGGCGACCTTTGCGATCAAATTCCGCACCGCCTCCATCGCGGCACCGCTGCCGACCATTTTACAGTCGCCTTCGGCTCGTTTTAACCGATGTTGAAGCGCGGCGAGTTGACGTTTAGTTTGGCGACGCTCGGCAACCCGCCCCAGCAAACCGGCGATGTCGGCCAAACGGCAAGGTTTGGTCAGATAGTCAAATGCCTGGTGACGCAGCGCCGCGATCGCGGTTTCTTGACTCGGCTTTCCGGTCATCACCACCGCTTCGATCTCGGGACGCAGTTCGCGCGCTTTGCCGATCACATCGATCCCGTTCATGCCCGGCATATCAAGATCGACTAGCAGGCAATCAAACGGTTCTTTTTCCAGTGCGGCAACCGCAGTCAAACCGTCGGGGCACACCGTCACGGTGTATCCCATGCGTGGCAATTCGCTACGCATTAATTCCTGTAGGTTTTTCTCGTCGTCGGCAAACAGGATATGCATTGCATTTCGTTTAGGCTGCTTTGACTGACTCATGATTCCATCCAATCGTATCGCGACTTTTTGTGGGATTGTCTTCGTGTTCGGCGTGGGCAGGCAAGGAGACTTCCATGCGTGATCCTCGCCCCTCGCCATCGCTGTGTGCTGTCAAGGATCCGCCGTGCTGGGACACGATGCGGTAGGTAATGCTTAATCCGAGTCCCGTTCCAGTGCCATCACGACGACGCGTGAAGAAGGGTTCAAACAAGTGCTTCAGCACATCGGGACTCATTCCACAGCCGTCGTCTTGCACGATCACCGTGGTCGTATTGCCATCGCTGTGGACGTGAATGTCAACCGCACCGTCGGTGTCCACGCTCTCCAGTGCATTGGTGACTAAGTTCAGCACGACTTGACGAATCTCTTGTGGATTGACGTGGGCATAAGCAGATTCAGCAATATGTGTACGCAACGTTTTGCAACGATACTTTCCGACCTTGCTAACCATCGACACGACTTCTTCGACAAGCTCTTTTAGATTCGTTGCGGCGCGTCGCACTTCGCTTAAACGGCTGAAGTCGAGCAGTCGCTCGGTGATCCCTTTGCAACGAAATGCTTCGTCTTCGATCCGCCGCAAATTAGTTCGCATGATGGCGATAAAATCATCGTCAAGTTTGTTTTCAGCGCCGGTCAAACAAACCGCTTCCTCTAAGCGTGATTCGAGTGATTCCGCACTCCATGCAATCGTTGCCAACGGATTGTTGATTTCGTGAGCCACGCCTGCTGCGAGAAAACCAACGCTGGCGAGTTGCTCGTTCTGGATCACTTCGCGGGTCCGTTCGCGAACCTGTCGATCCAAGTCAGTGCAGAGCGAATTGACTTTCTTGTACGCTTTTTGAAACCGGTCGGTCATTTCGTTCATCGCGGCGGCCAATTCGCTCAGTTCGTCGCCTGTCCCCAAGTCGATGCGGTGGCTCAGTTGACCACCGGCGACCAATCGTGATCCGACAATCAGTGTGCGAAAGGGTTTGACGACCAGCGAGTGAAAACCCCAAACCAATAATGCCACCAAACTCATCGATACGATCGTGCACAGGCAGGCGACTGCAAACCAAGTTCGGTATTGACCGCGGACGTCGTGGCTGAATGCGGCCATGCCACCATGGATCAGCGACAGGTGCTCATGGGTCTGTTCCACCAGAGAATCGAGTCGCTCGGACAATTCGCTCTTCAACGAATAATCGATCGTGACGGGGCGACGATGAAATCGATCGAGATCATCGACTG
>NZ_JBFHFD010000812.1:0-3299 GCF_041583735.1 Novipirellula sp. | reverse complement strand
GCCGTGAGCTTCTTTCGTCGATACTGGGCCGCAGCGTTGATCCTAGCCATTGTTGTCGTCCATGCGGCAGTGATCGGCTATGTCCGTAGCCGAGTCGCGCGGTTGCAAAACATCGAGTCGAATACGTTCGATATGGGGCGATACCGTTTTCAAAACATCACCGATCCCTCCAAAGTCGATCAGTTTCAGCTGCAGGCGGTCCTCGATCCCACGCGTCGCCAAGTCGGCCGAGAACTGCTTTCGCAACAGACCATGGAAATCCACGAAGAGGCCGAACATCTATTGCGTCAAGTCGACACCACGTGGTTGCGAGACCCCGAACAAAGCGAACTGCGGGATCGCATGATGGAAATTATCGGCAAACACCTTGAGGAACCGATCGTGCAGCGACTGCTGATCACCGATTGGTTGGAACTTCCCGTTCCTGAATCTCGAGTCGATCTGCGCCCCTCCACCACGAATCAGATCACTCGCCATCCCTAATCAAGACACTGGGCACCTTGAGCGATCGGGAGGGACGCGGCACACTTTCGGTTCGTGATCGAACGATCGGTGATCCAAGCGGCCATTGGTGATCCAATCAGCGACGCTAACGGCGCTCGATCGATGCAATCCGTGTGTCCTCTTGCCCCCATTTCCCTATGTTGCTGATCGCGGTTGACGAGGCTGGATATGGTCCGAAACTTGGCCCGCTCGTCGTGGCGGCCACCGCATGGCAATTGCCCGATGACGTGATCGATACCGATCGTTCACTCGCGTCGACTGACGCTGCGATTGCCACTCATTTTGCTCCGTTGTCGGCCCCCTTGCACTGGCGTGACCTGAAACTCGTCGTCGATGATTCGAAAAAACTGTTTCAGTCCCGCGGCCATGATCCTTTGGCGGTCCTACACGCGGTCGTTAGTGTCTGCAAAGCGTGGTGCGGTGACGGCGAACTGAAGCTGAAACCGTGGTTAAAAAAAATTGCGACACGCAACGAGGTCGCGCTGAAACATCCCGCTTGGCTGCGGAATCTGCAATCGCAGCAATTCGTTTCTCGGACCGACGCTCAGGATGTCATCGATCATTGGCAAAAAAACGGGGCATCGTTGACGCAAGTCGCCACTCATATTGTCACAGCTGAAAAATTCAATCAAATCATCGCACGCGGATTCAACAAATCGGATTTGCTGTCGGACACCAGCCTGCGATTGATCGCCGATGTCCTTGACCAGCAGCAAGGCGAATTTGGTAATGCCGCATCCAGCGGCGCCCAATCGAAGGTCCTTGTGTATTGCGATCGGCACGGAGGACGGCAATTCTACGGGGCGGTCTTGCAGCACATTTGGCCTGACGCATCGCTACGAATCGTACAGGAATCACGCCGCCAGAGCATTTATGAACTGGCGGCCGAAGGCCGCACGATGCAAATTCGCTTCACGGTCAAAGGGGACTCCTTTCCGCCGGTAGCCATGTCGTCGATCCATGCCAAATACCTGCGAGAAATATGTATGAATGCCTTCAATTCCTATTTCCAAAAACACTCGGCTGACGGGCAGACGCTGCGTCCGACAGCGGGATATCCAGTGGACGCGGACCGTTTTCTTGGCGAGGCAGCTGAAACGATCCAGCGGCTCGCCATCGATCCCAGCCGATTGGTTCGTAGCCGCTAGAATCCGCAGAGCCGAGAGCGGGAGCGATGGAATTGAGTTCTTGCCCTCATTTCCCGCTTCTAAAGCTGCGGCACGCATTCGAAGCAGCTAAAATGAGGGCCTCCTCCTTCCCCAGCAGGCTGCAACATGAATGACCACGCCCCCCGGTCCGCGACATCATTAGAGCCGTTCGATCCTGCGACTCGGGCGATCATGGACCGGGTGTCGGACGTGGTGTGGTCCTCGACGGTCGATGGCAACTTGCTGCTGTATCTGAACCGGGCTGCCGAAAAAGTTTTTAATGTTTCGCTTCAACCGTCCAAGCCGCTCGAGCTGCGTCAACGCGCCATCTTCACCGAAGATCGAATCGAAGTCCGCCGCAATTTGGTGAACGTTCTCGAAGAGGGCATGATTCGTCACAAATACCGTGTCATCGATTCGGTCGGCAAGATCACTTGGCTCGATGAGCAATTGACCGTGGTGAAAAATGCCGAGGATCAACCGATCCGAATCGACGCCACTGCTCAAATCATTTCTCCCAAAGATTTCTCGCTTCCCACCGCACTGGAATCCTTCAGCAAGCACCAGACACTACGCGAGCATGTGCAACTAAACGTGACTCGCAAGGACAAAAAGGGACGGATTCAATACGCCAATGAAAACTTCTGCAGATCCGTGGGCAAGACACCGGAAGAAATCGTCGGAAAAACCGACTTCGATCTCTACCCGGCCGAACTTGCCAAGTCATATGTCGAGAACGACCAAGCGGTGATGGAGAGTGGCAAACCTGAACACTTAGTCGAAGAGAATCGCACCGTCGATGGCACAACCGTTTACGTCGAAGTCCTCAAACTACCCACCATCAACTCCAAAGGAACGGTAATTGGTATCCAGGTGATTTTCTGGGACGTCAGCAGCCAAAAAGCGACCGAGCTTGAACTTCAGCAAACACGTTTTCTGATGGACACGATGCTCGAAAACGTTCCTGATGCAATCTACTTCAAAGACAAACAAAGCCGTTTTATTCGCATCAGTCGCGCTCATGCAAAACTGTTCCAGCTCGCCGATCCTGCGGAAGCGATTGGCAAATCGGACGCCGAGTTTTTCGGAATCGAACATGCCCGCAACGCCTTGGCGGATGAACGGCATATCATGAAGACCGGCGAGGCGATGGTCGCCAAAGTGGAACGAGAAACTTGGCCCGATCGTGAAGACACATGGTGCTCGACCACCAAACTGCCGCTGCGTGACCCGAAGGGTGAGATCATTGGTACGTTTGGCATTTCGCGAGATGTGACCCAACAAATGCGAGCCGAACTCGAATTGGCTCGCGAGCGGGATCTATTGAAAACGATCACCAACAACATTCCTGATTTAATCTACGTCAAAGACCGTTTCGGCCGATTTGTCACCGGCAACACCGCGCTCGTGAAACTGTTGAACCTAAACAGTGTTGAAGAGGTCGTCGGCAAAACCGATTACGATTTCCTGCCCCCCGAATTGGCATGCAACTACGTCACCGATGACCAAAACGTTGTCCGCTCGGGCACTCCACTGATTGACCAGGAAGAGTCTTCGCAAGACGCCCAAGGCAACAAACGCTGGTTGTTGACGACCAAGGTTCCCCTGCGTGACGAACATGGAAACGTAGCCGGTATCGTGGGAATC
>NZ_JBFHFD010000811.1:0-3305 GCF_041583735.1 Novipirellula sp. | reverse complement strand
TGAACGGGGTT
Organism: Novipirellula sp.; assembly: GCF_041583735.1. Lineage (NCBI taxonomy): Bacteria > Pseudomonadati > Planctomycetota > Planctomycetia > Pirellulales > Pirellulaceae > Novipirellula > Novipirellula sp. The sequence continues at coordinate 3,294 of NZ_JBFHFD010000811.1, read as the reverse complement.
TTGCTGGAGCACGTTTTCTTTGTAAGCTGTAAAAAACGAAAAGACCAAGCGTTAAAAACGCACTTGATAGAACAACGGGATAGGATGCTCTTATGATTGTTGCTGCTTCGACAGAATGTTGGCCCGAAATGGAATTGCGTGAAGCAATCGAAGTGCTTCAAGATTTGGAGTTCACTGCGGTCGAAATCGCGCTGCACGAATCGGGGAAAATCAAACCCAGCGACTTGGTGACTGACGTCGATCGGGCGGCTCAGATTTTGCGTAGCTCGCATCGCATGGATATTTCGGGCTACAGTGTCCAGCTCGCATCGACCGGTGATCAGCACTACGCTGACTTCAAAGAGATTTGCCGCATCGCCAAAGCGACCAAGGTCGTCAATATCACCGTTCCCTCAGCCGAACTCGGAACCCCGTTCAACGAAGAAGTCGAACATCTTCAAAAGTTGGTCAAGGTTGCCGAAACCGAAGGTGCCCGGGTGGCGGTCCGCTGCCAATTGGGGTGTCTGAGCGAAGACCCCGATACGCTGATGGTGTTGTGTAATAACGTCGACGGACTTGGCGTGACGTTTGACCCTAGCGTCTATATCGCGGGTAAAGCGAACACCAAGAACTTGGACAAGATTCTGAAGTTCGTCTGCAATGTGCATCTTCGCGACACACGTCCCGATGCATTCCAAGTCAGCGTCGGCCAAGGCGAAGTCGATTATGGCAAGCTCGTCACACAGCTTGAACGCGAGAAGTACGACCGAGCCCTGACCGTGCACATGTCACCGATCGAAGGGCTCGATCATCGCGTGGAACTGAGGAAGCTACGCCGCTTGCTGGAAACTTTGGTTTAGTCGCTGATGATTCCGTAGCGAAAGTCGTCAAGACGTTCGCACCCCACAATCCTCGCTGATCCGCTTGTCCACGTTTCGTGGACAAATCGACGATCTCGACGCCGATTCGAAAGCGTATCAGCACCGGGCCCGGTACGCGGCGTCATCGGTGGGCATTATCCGTGGGTATTTGCTTTACCGCGTTTTGTTCAGAGGAAACTTGCGGCCGGACAAAGCCTGTTTCGCGAACTCACCCCAGTATGGTGTCGGAGTGTAGCTCCAATCGGAAATCATCACCGGCGAGGCTTTTGGGTGTAGACACCATCCGGTCCAGTTGAGGCGATGTTTCTGGATAAATCCCAACATATCGGGTACCCACGTATACGGGTCTTCTTGGTCATCCGCCGGAACAAAGTCCATCTTCTTGGTATCGGCCCCGACTTCGCCTAAGAAAATAGGATGCTGAGCCGCCGTTGCCAGCATCTTGTCTTCCCAATCGGTGTGCCAGTTGTACGTGTGCCAGGAATACATGATGCCGTTGCCCGTTTTATCGTCCAGCGCGTATCCACGAGTGATTCCAGACAGGTCGTTACACCAGAAAATGCCTCCTGCGATAATGATGTTTTTGGCTCCGCTTTCGCGAACCGCATCGACGAGTCCCTGCATGCCAACAGATTCAAATCCCTGATTCTTCGTTTTCTCTTCGTCGCTCAGGAATGCAGACTCGTCAGTCCCCGACTTTTCGCCGATCCAACCGCCGCTGCGCCATTGTTCCCAAGTGACGCCGTGAGGTTCGTTGAAGACATCGAACAGCACTGCAGGGTGGTCGCGGTAGAGCCCGGCAAAGTCCTTCCAAAACGCGGCATGCGATTGCTTCGGGGCGCGAAAGCGATGCAGGTCAATCACGATATAGGCTCCCCGATTCGCAGCGAGAGTGATGATTTGGTCAATGATCTCTCGGTACTCTTTGCCGCCATCTTTCTGATACGCACTTTTGCCATACCAGAATGCTTCGTTCATAGGGACACGCACACAGTTGGATTTCCATTGGTCGATGGCGACCACAACGGACTTGATCACCTGGCGGTCATGGGGCAGTGTTTCTAAGCCGCCCGCATTGACGCCTTGCAGCCATACTTCGTGGCCGTTTGTGTCGTGCAATCGGTTGCCAACCACACGCAGTTCGCTTGGCCAATTCGATCGCTTGGGTTGTTCCGGTGGAACATAGCGAGCCTTCGCTTCCGCTTCCCGCTGCTTTGACGTAGCGATCAGCGCGTCCGGGCTAACAGGTCGGAGTGCAATGTCATCCAGGTCGAGTGTGCCCGATTGCACCTGAAACAAACTTGGCATCAACACCAACGTCAATGCATCCTCGGGCACTAGGAACTGAGTGCTGCGGTCGGTCCAGCCATCGGTGTCTTTTTGCGAATAGAGAGGTGAGGGCGACTGCTTCAGCTTCTTTCCATCGACCCCTAAAAACTCGATCATGATCCGCGCATCAAACCAAGGCGAAGTTCCCTTCTTCAGACCGGTCACACGCTGACGCCACGTCAACTCAAGTGCTTCGGTCGCGGCAGGAAGATCGAAGGTGCGATACGCCATGACCATGGTGTTCGGCGCCGGGGACTTCAGCCGCAAGAAGTGGTTGTCTTGCTCTTGTTCCCAGCTTCCGCCGACTTTCAGTCGCCCCCAATCGTCCGGCCAGCCGTCGGATTTCGCATCCGTTTCAAAGTCGCCATTGGTAATCAGTGAACGGTGTTCGGCCAGCACGATCGCCGCTTTCGACCTGCGTTTCGCTGCATCGGCCGCAAGTTTCTCTTGTCGCTCTGCTGCAGCAGCCTCGGCTTCGCGTCGAATCGGTGTGGCGTCCACGCTGCGTAGTACGACGTCATCTAAATCGAATGTTCCGGAGTGAACCTGAAACAGACATGGCATGAACTTTAGTGTTTTCGCGTCTTCAGGCACCAGGAACGTCGAACTCTTTTCGGCCCAACCATCGGTATCGCTACGCGATGCCGGTGCCCGCGGCGTTGGGGTGACCTTTTCACGCGATGCGTTTAAAAACTCCATTAAGATACGGGCGTCGAACCACGATTGCTTGCCAACCTTGAGTCCACGGATCCGCTGCCTCCACGAAAATTCGATCGCTTCGACACCCGCCGGAATGGCAAACTCCTGATACAGCATCACCATCGTTCCGGGCGATGGGCTGGTCAATCGCACAAAGTGGTTGCCGTCTTCTTCGACCCACTTTCCGCCTGAGTTGACCTTGGCCCAACCATCGGGCCATTGGTCGCCATCTTGATCCACTTCGAATTGACCATTGGGAATCAGTGCCCCCGCTGGCGTGGATTGAGCCCGCGACTCCGCTGTCCATAGACTTAAAAGTAGTAGCGACAGCAACATCACGAATGGTCGGTGGATTTGCATCATGGCTTCAACTTGTTTCGGTCGCGTTGCATCGGGAAGTTTTGAG
>NZ_JBFHFD010000810.1:0-3329 GCF_041583735.1 Novipirellula sp. | reverse complement strand
CAAGGTGCCTGATTCGGAAATGAAAACACGAACCAGCACGTTGGACTTCAGTTTCCGCCAAGCGCCTGGCGGAATTTCGATGCCCGATGCCTACCAACGTTTGCTGTTGGATTCGTTGACCGGCGACGCCAGTCTGTTCGCTCGCAGTGACGAAGTCGAATTGGCGTGGGGGATCATTGATCCGATCATCGAGGCTTGGAAGAGCCCCGCTGCTCCGGACTTGTTCCCCTACGAACCTGGGTTATGGGGACCCGCCGAAGCGGGCGAGTGGATGCATCGTCAAAAACGCGAGTGGTTCGACGTCTGCCCCGTCCTCTCGTAATGCCCGGATTCTCTTAATCCCAAAACGGGCCGCCTTCGCACCGGCGGCCCGTCCTCCCTGTCTCCTTGTCTCCCCCTCTCACTTCTCCTCACTCCTCACTCCGCCTTCTCCCCTACCGGTTATCACGGTCGCGCGTTTGGTAGCGGCGTGTCGGAACCTAGGTTGACTTTTTCCAGCAGTCAAAGTTTGGCGACTAGGTCGAGTATGCCGAACCGACAAGTACACCCCGTCGTTTGCAGACATCGATTCAGAGCGATGTTGGCATGATCGACGCTTCGGTGCGCTTGATGGATCGAAACTCCCAATTCGTCGGGTTTGGAAAGATCAAGGCATGATCGTCCCAAACCCTATGACCCATCCTGTTGGAAACCCCAGTCGTGATGCTTCAATCAATTGATGCGACGTCGCCCCTCGTTGTGCCTGGCGCAATAAAGGGTGTCGCCAAAGAGATGTCGCCCCGTGATGGCAACATCGAGATACCTAGTGACAACATCGTTTCGGAATACCTGCTCGTTTGTGAAGCTCGTTCGACGACGCTGATGGACGGCTTTTGGCAATTTTCGCTGGAAACCGCCGGCGGTGAGCCTGTGTTTTCGGCGCAAGACAACGAGGTCGGTGACTTGAACCGATTAACGTTGCTGGCGGCCGTACGCGGACTCGAAGCCATCGAGGGCGCGTCGACGGTCACGTTGATCAGCAACAATCGTTATCTGATTCGCTCGCTCGCCGATTCGCTACCGCGATGGCGTGAGAACAATTTTGTATGGGAGCATTTTGGACGTCGTATCGATGTTCAACATGCCGACCTGTGGCGACGAATCGATCGTGCTTTGCAGATTCATCGTGTCGAAGCCTGTTTGGTTTCTTCGCGGCTTGTCAGCCCCGAGCCGCGTGCGGTCGAGAGCCCTGCCAATGCAGATGGCGCTAATTTGCGAGTCGATTCACCGCACGCCTCGGCTGCCTCGGGGCCGCGAATCAAGCCACCGAACGATCGACTTCGCCAATGGCTGCTTGGTGGCGGAGCATCGTCGGGAAGCGCACCGGCACGACGGCGAATTCGCACCGCTGATCTGCTCGATTCCTAGCGGCGATGCCGCTCGCGGGCGAATCGCAGCCCGCGAGCTGCGGCAAACACGGGCCGTGGCAAACACGAGCCGTGGCAAACACGAGCCGTGGCAAAAGTTGATGCCTTGGTTGGAACGCGAATCCACCCAACTTGGTTCGAAACGTCTCTCGTCGTAGACGAGAGACGTCCTTTTATTCAATAAACATTCCACCGTTCATCCCGATTTTTTTGTCTTTCGGTATCCCAAATGCACACACAAGTTTCGCTAACGTCGATCTCGAAGTTGATCAACGGAACCCACGAGAACCCCTCTGGTCTATTGGGGCCTCATCCGATTGACTATCGAGGAACTGCGGCCACGGCGGTTCGCAGCTTTTTGCCGGAAGCTCAGGCTGCTTGGGTAATCGATCCCCAAAACGGCGAACGACGTGCCATGCGGCGGATTCATCCGGCTGGCTTTTTTGAAGCAATTTGCGACTCGATGGTCGACGCAACGCTGGCAAAAAGCCAAGATGCACAGCAGAATCACCAGCGTCTTCACACTATTGCCAACTCGAAGTATCGCATCCAGATGACCAACAAATCCGGGGAAACAATCGAAATGAACGACCCGTACGCCGTACCGTCGATCTTGACTGACTTTGACAATTATCTGATTGGCCAAGGAAAACACTACGAGCTGTACGAGCGACTCGGAGCCCAGCTTCGCACGGTTGATGGCACGCCCGGAGTCAACTTTGCCGTCTGGGCACCCAATGCTCGGTCGGTACAGGTGGTGGGCGATTTCAATGGCTGGGATGGACGTAAACATGTTGCCCGCATCCATCCCAACCTTGGTATCTGGGAACTGTTCGTGCCGGGTGCGAAGGTGGGCGATCGCTACAAGTTCCGAGTCCATAGCACGGACGGTTCGTGGGTCGACAAGAGCGATCCGTATGGTTTGGCAGCCGAGTTGCCACCCTTGACGGCCTCGATCGTTGCCAACGTTAACTCGTACCAATGGTCCGACAGCAAGTGGATCGATCGACGAAACGATTGGAATCCGCTGCACGAGCCGATGAACGTGTACGAAGTGCACTTGGGCAGCTGGCAAAAGGGGCCGGGCCGCAAACATGGTTGGCTCGATTACCGTGACTTGGCTCGCCGTTTGGCCGAGTATTGTCATCGCATGAATTTCACTCACGTCGAATTGATGCCGGTTAGCGAGCATCCATTTACGGGATCATGGGGCTACCAAACCGTGGGCTATTTTGCACCGACAAGCCGTCACGGCAGCCCCGAAGATTTCATGTTCTTCGTCGATTACATGCATCAACACGGGATCGGCGTGTTGATCGATTGGGTTCCCGCGCACTTCCCCAAAGATGCTCATGGGCTGCGTCGTTTCGACGGTTCGCCGTTGTACGAGCATGCGGATCCACGTCAAGGTGAGCACCCTGATTGGGGCACGATGATCTTTAACTTTGGCCGCAACGAAGTGCGTAACTTCCTGGTCGCGAATGCTCTGTTCTGGTTGGACAAGTATCACATCGACGGGCTCCGCGTGGACGCGGTGGCATCAATGTTGTATTTGGATTACAGCCGCGAAGATGGCCAGTGGATTCCGAACCAGTATGGTGGCCGCGAAAATCTCGAAGCGATCGACTTTTTGCGAGAATTTAATACTGCAATTCACGAGAAATACCCAGGTGTCGTCACGGCGGCCGAAGAATCAACCGCTTGGCCGGGCGTGTCGCGGCCGGTCGATGATGGCGGACTCGGTTTTACCTACAAATGGAACATGGGCTGGATGAACGACACGTTGTCCTACATGCACAACGAACCGATTCATCGCAAGTACCATCAAAACGAGCTGACGTTTAGTCTGATCTATGCCTTCACCGAAAACTTTATGTTGCCGCTGTCGCACGACGAAGTGGTGCACGGCAAGGGATCGCTGAT
>NZ_JBFHFD010000809.1:0-3342 GCF_041583735.1 Novipirellula sp. | reverse complement strand
CAGTACACCCTGATCGCTACGCAGCATCACCAACTTTCCCGCCTGGTAAGTGGTCACGAGCAGCGTCATGCCCAACTGGTCCAACAAGTCAGGGAAATTCGAGGTGTGAACCGAGCGCAGACCCGCGTCGTGTTTGTCGATCGAGTTCGGTGGAATGTCGGTCACCGCAGCCATGGTTCCAAGAGAGAATGTAGTGGACGAGGCAACGAGTCCCATCGCCTTCATCCGATCCAAAGGACACGTAGCCTCGTCCACTACGGCAAAAGCCGCCAATCGTTGTTCCGGCGTACCTAATTCAATTCCATACGCCGAGAACTCGCGGCACGTTACTTCTGGCTAACCGCGCCGGATGCGGGCAAACGGCGACCGTAAAAGACGGCTTGATCCAAATGGAATGTGCCACCGTGTTCGAGGCCTAGCTTGATGAACTGAGCTTGGGTTCCTGCAGGCAAATCAAACGACCACTTCGCTTGCGGTTGCTCGCTTGTCCAAACTTTGGTCCACGCTTGTCCGTCGTTGCTGGTCCACATCGCAAGCCCTTTCGCACGGCTGTGAAATTCAGCAGTGCGTCGATTGGTCAATTCCACGTGACGTACTTCCGACGGCGAGGCCAGCCGAATGACCATCATCGTGTCTTCGGGCTTGGCACCCTCACGCGAGTGAAACGCAAAGTCAAACTCGGTTGGCGATTTGCCACTCATGAACGACGATGCGCCGCCAGAGTATCGGCTTTGAAAATCGGCTCCGAGCTTGAGCTGAGCATCGCGAGAAATCTCTTCGAATTCGCCATACTTTCTCAGTTTCATTTCGCTGTTTGGATCCGTGGAAATCCATCCGTCGGTTAAGAAAACAATCAGATCCAAGAACTCGCCTGGCGAAATCGTTTCCAGCAATCCTTCGGGCATACTACTGGCCTTCATCTCCTTGCGAATTTCGATCTCTTCTTTATCGATCTTCTCGATTTTGCCATTGGCAATCCCCAGCGTCAGCGTCTCTTCGTCTTCGGCAAGAATGAACCCGGCGAACGGTTGTCCGTCATAGGTCAAAATTTGCACGGTTTCGAAACCCTTCGAGATCTCTTCGTTGGGCCAGATGACCGAGCGAATGATCTGTTCGCGCGACATCCGGCTGCCGACATCGGTCAACTTAGGTCCAAACTCTTTGCCAAGTTCGCCATGCAAGTGACATGCAGCACAGGTTCGCTCGAACACCTTGGCCCCGTTTTGGACACTACCGCCGCCGGCGGCAACCAATTTCTCGAGTGCCTTGTTGTGATCGGCCTTTTTGTCGGGATTCATCAACGTTCGCAGCGGAACGTAGATGTCGCGTCCCGGACCAGTAGAATGTTGATAATCCCGCAGCACCTTTTGCGATTCCGGCGACAAACTCGCCAAGTACTCGGGGTCCTTGGTCGCCTTTTCCCAAACCGGTTGCAGGGCTTGCAGCGTATGTTCGAACACATAGTCAATCCACTGGTCGCGTGGGTTCTCATAAATCCGCAAGGCGATTTCCACGGCTTCGATTGTCTCTTGGAAACTGATCGCCCGCAGCGTTTCGAGACGAACACGAGGATGTGCATCGACAATCGATCGACGCAAAATTTCGTTGGGATTGTCCATCCATTCCCATTGGTTACCGACCACGTGAATGGCGGCGCTGCGAGCATGGAAGTCATCGCTGTTCATAATTCGGTTGACCAATTCGGAGTCGACCCGATGAAAGAACTCTTGCAACCACAGCACTTCGCACATTTTCATCGGATCGGTCGAATCGCCGAGCCAAGCGGCGGCCTTGGTCAACACTTCATTTTCATCGCGGTCGTGCAGTGCACGGCGGACGCGATAACGAGTGCGAAGTTCGTAGGTATCGAGTTGATCAAGCAGTTCCTCAACACTTTTGCCCGCTTGCAGCACAGGTTCGATGAGAGGTTTTTTGTTGTAAACCATCCGGTAGATGCGGCCGTGCTCGTGATCGCGGTTCGGGTCACGCTGCGAATATTGCATGTGTCCGATCAACGCATTGCACCAATCGCCGAACCAAACCGCACCGTCCGGGCCCACTTTGGGATCGACGGGGCGAAAGAACATATCGGTCGACGAAAGCAAATCTTCGATTCGTTTGCCAGTCAAACCGGCGGTGCCCGGTTCGTCTTCGATCGTGAATTTGGGCATCCCGTGCATGTTGATCACACAGGCATAGATAAAGTGATCGTGATAGGACTCAGGAAAATGACGCGACGTTAGAAACTCGCTGCCCACCGCCGGACGCATTCCTTCGTTATTGAAAATCGGTTGCACGCTGCTTCGCGAACGAACCGCTGCACCCGATAACAGACTTGCCCAGTGCTGTTGAGCGCCGGTACCGTCACCGATCACCCCCATGCCCCATTTATCGAACACGAGGCACCACGGGTTTCCATACGCCGGGGTACGGAAATGGCGGATTTGCAGCGATTCGAGATCCCATACGTACGAACCCGACGGGCCATGATTGCGGAAAGGGCCCCACGGCGTTTCCAAGGTCGTCGACATCGAAACGCCTTCTTGCATGTACAGCAAACCGCCATGCGAAAATTCCCAAGCGCCCATCGTATGATGGGTGTCATCGGTCGCCAGCCCGTCGAGCACATGAACCACTTCGTCCGCCTTGTCGTCGCCATCGGTGTCCTTCAAATGAATGATCCGTGGCTCGTCCACGACCAGCACACCGCCGTCATAGAACTCGAATCCGGTCGGGCAAATTAGCTTGTCGTAAAACGTCGTGCATTTGTCCGCTTTGCCGTCGCCGTCGGTGTCTTCCAAGATTAGCAACCGGTCGCTCGGGCGTGATGAACCGGGCAACCACTGCGGATAATTCACCATACATGAAACCCACAATCGGCCTTTTTCATCAAAGGCAATTTGGGTGGGGTTTGCCAATTCAGGAAATTCGCGTTCCGAAGCAAACAACTCGATGCGGAAATCCTCAGGCACGTTCATCTGAGAAATCGATTCTTCGGGCGTGGGATACTCGAGCGTCGTTGGCTCACGCATCTTGCGGAAGTTCTCGTCACGCGAACCGAACATGGTTTCCGGAGTAAACACTTCGCCAGTTCCCGAATCATCGGGGTTATCGGCAACCGGCCGTCCCGCGGCGATGTCCCAAACGTAGGAATCGCGAACGTCGACCATCTGTCGAATTTTGCGGAACTCGGTCGGGAAGGTCTCGGTATCCCAAGTTCGGCGACCGCCGTAGACATACCAACCGTTCAGCATGCGGTAGTCTTGAGAATGCAGCCATGATTTGTCATTAATCGCGGTGCGAAGTTTTTCCTTGCGAGCGGGGTCAACGCTTGGCAGTGGT
>NZ_JBFHFD010000808.1:0-3357 GCF_041583735.1 Novipirellula sp. | reverse complement strand
GCTGGAGCGGTGCCACGCCTACAAAGACAAAAAAGAAAAGGGGCTGAACGCCGACGCGGGGCTTTTCACCTATCCCGTCTTGATGGCTGCGGACATCTTGATCTATGACTCCGAAGTCGTTCCGGTCGGCCAAGATCAAATCCAACATATCGAAGTGGCTCGCGATTTGGCGGGCAGTTTCAACCACACCTTTGGCGAAACCTTCAAGTTGCCCAAGGCAAAAACACTCGACCACAGCGCCAAGGTTCCTGGAACCGATGGCGAAAAGATGAGCAAGAGTTACAACAACACGCTGCCGCTGTTTGGTAACGTCAAACAGATCCGCAAACAAATCATGCGGATCACCACCGACAGCCGGGCGATGGAAGATCCGAAAGAGCCCGAGGGCGATCATCTGTTCCAGCTGTATCGATTGTTCTCGTCGCCCGAAGATGTCGAAACGATGGCGGCGATGTATCGACGAGGCGGGTTCGGTTACGGCGACGTCAAGAAGGCGGTTGCCGAAGCAAGCGAAAACTACTTTGCCGAAGCGCGGGCACGTCGCGAAGAACTCGAAGCGAATTTGGATTACGTTCACGAAACGCTTCGCGACGGAGCAGCACGTGCTCGTGAAGTCGCCGCCGGCGTCCTGTCGCGTGCACAAAAAGCCTGTGGCCTGCGTTGATTTGGTGAGCCGCTCACGAGTGAGCGAACGAAACTCGCGAATGACTCGGTGCCTTACGGCCCACGGCTCACGATGACAAATTCGCATTTCGATTCAATCAACAAATCGATAGCGTCCCATTCATTCCCTTCGAAAACGCCAACAACTTGTCTGCGCCGCTTCCCTTCATTCAACCGCCTGCCACCGACTCGCAGCTCGGTCAACACGATCGGACCGTTCAATGGCTTCGCGGCGGTTGTTGTGGAGTGATGCCGCTTGAGGGTGTTTTGGCGCCATGGATGGTCGACGTTCTATCCCAGCCATCGATCCACCCGTGGGTGGACCAATTTGAATCGCCGCTGAATATTATGTGCGAAGCTCCGCTGGAAGCAAACGTGCGTGCGTTGACAGCAGTCGCAGACGATTGCGACCTCGATTTGCAGCTTCACTTTGCCCGTAAAGCGAACAAATGTCTCCGCTGGATCGATGCTGCCAAGCGACTTGGTATCGCAATCGATGTCGCCAGCGACATCGAGCTCCAGCAAACGCTAGAGCGAGATGTCGATCCCGCAAAGATCATTTGCACCGCCGCAGTCAAACCGACGGCTCTGTTGTATCGATGCGTTGCCAACGGGGTAACGATCGTTGTGGATAACGCGGATGAATTAACGACGATTCAGAGCGTCGCCAGGGGGTTGGCACGGACAGCCAAAATCGCACTTCGAATCAGTGGATTTCAGCACCGGGGGCAAAAGTTGTCTTCGCGATTTGGAGTCGACATCGACGAATTCACAAGCGGTGTTGCTTCATTTAGCGGGTTACTAGCGGACCCGTGGGTGGCGATCATTGGTCTGCATTTCCATCTCGATGGCAGCTCGATCGATCAACGTGTATCCGCGATTCAGCAAATCCTGCCTCTTGTCGATGCACTTCATCAGCACGGCCGACCCCTCGAGTTCATCGATATCGGTGGCGGAATTCCCGTTCGCTATTTGCAGCGAGAAGATCAATGGACGCATTTCCAAGACGAGCACGAACGGTCGCTGTTGGGGCACCGAGACGCGATCACGTTTGACCGCCATGGATTGGGGCGAATCGCGGGCGATGGCAAGGTGTTCGGCAAACTGAACAGCTACCCGATGTATCAAGACATCGTTTCGGCAGATTGGTTTTCCCAATTGCTGAATCACAAAATCGCCCAAAGCGATGCCTCCGACTGCTCGGTTGCCAGCGCGATTCGCAGCCGAGGATTGCAGCTCCGCTGTGAACCCGGACGAAGTCTACTGGACGGTTGCGGGATGACCATCGCTCGCGTTGAGTTCTGCAAAAAACACGCAGGTGGCTATGCATTGATCGGCTTGTCGATGAACCGGACGCAGTGCCGCACCACCGATGACGAATTCTTGATCGATCCGATCCTGATTTCGTGTGCAGGCGATCATGGCGTGAGCCAGTTGCAGGCGATCGAAGGATTTCTGGTGGGTGCCTATTGCACCGAGTTCGAGTTTCTATCGCTACGACGGTTTCATTTCCCGCGTGGAGTCAAGCGAGGCGACTTGATCGTCTTTCTTAATACCGCTGGCTATCAGATGCACTTCATGGAAAGTCGCTCACACCAATTCCCACTGGCGAAAAACGTGTTCGTCGATGAGCACGATCCTCAGCATGTCCACTTGGATCCGATTGACCGATGAGGACTGCGGTACAACGATCGTTATCCGATTTCGCCTCGGTCGCCAGTCGTGGCGGCAGCGATATCGGCCGAATAACATTCGATCAACGTACTTTGATTTGCACTGCGATCGACTTCTCGCAGCGCGCGGATTGAGCGATCGAGTCGATTCAGTGAATGCAGCGTCGCCAGTCGACTGTCAAACGCCTGCCGAAGCTGTTGACGATAGTGCTGGACGGCAAACGAAAAAACATCCCGCATCGCCGCACGTCGCTTCGAAGCTTCTTTGCCGGACTGTTCAACGTGGGCATTGATGATCCGGCACAGTGCGACAGGATCGGGAGTTTTCGAGCCGAATTGGGATCGCAGCGCATCACGCAATTTGTCCGCTTCACCACTTAGCAATCGCGTCGCGACGTGCATGTCGCCGCCCGCGACCTCGATCGCATCGGCAATCTGTTCGTCAGACGCTTCGATCGCGTGAACGTCACGCATCAATCGCACGGCGTTTTCACCACTGGGTGATTGAAATCGAATCACGCGGCATCGCGAACGTATGGTGGGCAATTGCCTTTGTTCGCTGGTCCCGATCAACAGGATGACCGCATTGGCCGAAGGTTCTTCGAGTGTTTTCAGCAAACAATTGGCGCCTTCTTCGTTTAGAAAATCGGCATCCTCGATGATCGCGACACGCCGGCGGCCTCGCATCGGGCGCAACCGCACATCACGACAGAACCCTTCTTGCATTCGAGCATCTGGAGGGCCGATCAACAATTCCAACGGGATGAACGACTTGTCACTCGGCTTGCCAACACGGGTGACATCGGGATGCGTTTTGGCAGCCACCTGCACACAGCCTTCGCAAACGCCGCAGGGGTTCATTTCTTCGGGATGGTTTCGCTCGCACAGCAGTGTTTGCGCCAGCAGGTTGGCGGTGGTTCGCTTGCCAACCCCCGGTTGGCCGACAAACAGAAAGCTGCCCGTCAATCGGCCTTTGCGGATCGCGTTGGCAAACCAAGCTTCGATTTGCTTGTGACCAATC
>NZ_JBFHFD010000807.1:0-3387 GCF_041583735.1 Novipirellula sp. | reverse complement strand
GAATCGGAAACGCAGCGATCTAGCGGCGTGGCATTCCAGGCGTTATTAACAACCACCGATACACGCAGATGCACACAGATACGATTCTCGATCAACCACATCTGTGTCCATTTGTGTAAATCTGCGGTTAAGACCAACCGCGCATCGATCCGCTGCGAAGGCCTGCACTACCAGAAAGTTCCAATGAAAGTGACCTTCGCCCGACACGATGTCGCTGTTGACGTGAACTGGGAAAAAACGTTCGAGACCTGGACAACGATTGCGACCCCAATAGGCTGCACACCATCGCCGCAAGAAAGTCCAAAATCACCCGGTCACCACGAGAGATTCACTATTGTCAAAACGCCCGACTTCGCGACGCGGGTGCATTTTCTGTTATCCCGCAGCGAGAATTACTCAAAAGCCTTCATTGTCTCAGCCCAACGCTTTTTGTACCGCTTCAGGTTCTCGCCGCCGGCCGCATGGAAGTTAGTGACCCCAAAAGTGAGCAAGCGTTGAGAAATAGGGTTTTGCATGTCGTCGGTAACCACCCATAGCTGCACGTTTTTGACACCGTTATCGTTTGCGATCTTTTTCCATTTGAGGAGTTGGGATTCAGCATCATCGACAGAGAAAACGGTTTGACCAAGCCTGACCCCATGAGTTGTGGGAATTGGGAAAAACGCAATGTCCATCGGTAACACAGATTCGCGTGTCATACCGTCAGCCGGAAAGATCCGAACAATTGCGCCATCTGCTTGCAGTTCTTTGAACTTGGCGTACCGGACAATACTGGCCGGCTGTTCTGCCGCTTGCTTCTCTAGCGTAAGTTTTGCAACAAGAGCTTCAAGCTCCCTGACGCGATTCTGAAGGATCGCAATACGATCTTCGGCCGTTTTCTCACTTTGCTGAGCGAACACCGACGTAGATGCTAGCGAAGCAACAACGAACGCAAACAGTGTTGTTGGTAGTTTCATAAGGACTCCAAAGGTTTTAGCAGGCCTGAGCGGGATAACGTCCGAAATCACGAGGATCGCGCGATGGACCTTCCATCGCCCAAGATCAGCTCACGACCTCCAGTGCACTTCATGGTTCGTCGGCTTTATTGGCGCGGTAGCGACGGCCCAATCGAACACCGGCTTCCGCCGCCGCAAATACGCCAAGCGGCAGTAGCGTGAAGTTCCATGCGACAAATCGCGTTATTCCTGGGTCGCCTCCGGTTGAAAGATTTCCAAAGATTGGACCCTCCAACGCCATGAAGGTCAAACCGAATATGCCAAACGCAACTGTGCACATCAACACCGGGCGAAGGGCAAATCGCGAGTGGGCAACGAATCCCGCGCAAATAGTGGCTGAGCCCCACAAGGTCCCCGGCCACATTACCTTGTAGCGTAGAAATGGGCTGTCGAGTAACATCACGAGCGCAGCCCATACGACGACTGTTAGCCCGACACTCGAAGCGGCGGTTGCCATCATTCTCGCGATCCGCGAGACCGGTCCCCCCGGAGTGTCAGTGTGTTGGCTTTGGCTGTGTGATGGTGCGTACGGATTCGTCTGCATAGGCATTCGGTATCGTGGCCGCACAGCATCAGTCCGACGAACGGGACCGATCACCGAGGACCGGGAGTAGAGTTTCCATGTCAAAACGCGACGCCCGATCCTTCGGCGCATCGGATGGTTAAAGAAAGGGCTGAGTTTCGGCTAATCACGCCCTCTCGTCCAGTTCGTTAAATGCAAATCATCGACAGAGATTCGGGTTCAATCTACGCGGTACGCGAAGGGAACCCCTTAGTGGTTATCCACCGTCCTGAGGGTTCTCAGCGTCAAGATATTGAATGTACACGATACGCTCGAGTGCAACGTACGCAGTTCGACCGGCGAATGCAACCTTAACCTCCGGACACTCGTCAGTGACGGTTCCCCCGAGAAATCGCTTACCGCCAATGTCGACGATCGCACAATTAGCGAGCACTGTGTTGCCGCCGCCGCTTTCGCCACCGGTGCCAAACGCGACCAAGGCGGGCCTGTCCCCTAAGCCTTGCAGGTTGACATGGCCCGCTGGGTCGCCTTCATCAGCCAAAGCGTACCTAAAGGTGGTCAGACCAATAAAGGTAACTGCGATCAATGCGAACGCGCAAGTCGTCTTGTACTTCATCGTTGGTTCCTAGATTGCGGTCAGTGCACAAGGTTGCACGAATGGATTTTAGCCGGATAACATTACCGATCAGCCGGCGGCGACGGTTGATCACCCACTTCAAAACGCCCGACTTCGCCGCTCGGTTGCATCGGATGGCTTCCCGCTTTTCCGGCGGGCATTGACGCCAACCAAGTGATCGACGACGGCACGACTATAACGTGTGAAACAACAGCCAGTATATCCGCGTGAAGTCATCGTTCAGGCGTCTCGTTCGTGTTTCGACGCGAGATCGCAGATGCAATGGCAACAATTGAGACACACAGTCCCGAATACACCAATCCAGGGAGCCAACCGACCACAATTGATATGCCTGGCGCAAGGCTGTTGTATTCCGGATCAGTCGCAAGATTGTATTGAGCGCCCGCAACCATGAAAGTCCAAACAACGACCGTTCCGTATAGAATCGCGCGCCCCCTGCTGCGAATGACGATTGCAAGTATCGGTGGAAATAGTAGCGTCAGAGTTGCGAACACCGCGTCCAGTGGAGAGCCTCATTTGTGTCGGGGAACGTCGGTCGTCTGTGGGCACGGCCAATAGGATGTCCATTTGTAAACGCCATACGCCGTGCTCCGGGCGAGTAGAACGGTGTCTCTCGGATGTTAGGATACGCTTTGTGTTCACGGTTTGCCACGGATTTCTCCTTGTGGTGTCACAATATTTGATCCTTGTCTAATTGGTCACCGCCCCCTCTCCGAACCGGACTGGCGCCGCCGGCGCATCCAGCTCCCAGCCGACACCTCTCACCTGGCATCACTTCGCACTCTTCAACCGCGATCAAGTCCGCGCCACCAGCACTTGCCCCGTGGAAATTCATCTGACTCGCAGCGCATACCGCTCGCAAACGCTTGCCCGCGAATCACGCCAAGGATCGCGAATGAGTGCGGCATGACAAAACTGCAAAAGGAACAATCGCTTCGCAATTAACGACTCGAGCCAACCGCGGAACCAGCGGCAATCGACGCATGGTTGAACAGCGTACACAAATCGACGCCCCCCGGAGCCCAATAAAATCGACCGCCCCTGATGCCCAAAAACAGGCAAAAAAATGGGTGACAAAAAGGTGAAGATCGAAATACAGGGCAGCCGCTACTGCGTCTAGAACATTTTTCTGTCGCACCAATCTTTCTGTCTACCACCCGCTAAGCCTCAAGGCGTGCGAACACAACGAATCAATCTGCACCAGCTCCTCACTCCTCACTCCGTGTCTCCGT
>NZ_JBFHFD010000806.1:0-3403 GCF_041583735.1 Novipirellula sp. | reverse complement strand
TTCACGCTTGTGACGGGATTAACGTCAACGATGTCACCCAATCAACATCGCTGTCGCGGCGGCAATTGGAACGTCGTTTTCGTGAGGTGTTGGGCCGTACACCTCACGAACAAATCATGGCAACGCAAATCGAGCGGACCAAGCAATTGCTTCGCGAAACCGATATGACCCTTGAACAGCTCGCACCCAGGGCCGGTTACAGCCATAAAGAGAGCTTGTGTGCCGTTTTTAAACGCGAAACTGGTCAGACGCCCGGTGATTATCGCGCCAAACACCAAGTGGATAATCGCAAGTGATTAGGCGACGCGGTTAAAGAAGTTGCCGGTCGATCCGAGTTGCTTGCCCAGTGCTTGTTCAAACTTCTCGACGTTCACTCCGTTGTCTTCGAGGACCTGAGTCCATGCCGCGCGGACGGATTCGGATGAAACATTTCCCGATTGGCTCTCTTGCTGCTCGGTGAGCGTTTCAATCAACTGGTTCAACAGTTGATCCACTTCGGTTTCGTCAACGTCGGCGGCCAGCAATGCAGATTCGACTGTCGAGGAATCGTCCTCTTCGGGCTTGGGGCCTCGGCCGGGCCGTGGGCCTGCTGGCCGATTGCCCTGGATCGCCTCGCCGACTTTTTCAGAATCGATACCGTTGGCTTCTAACACGCCATCGATCGCCGAACGGATGGCGGTTTCACTGGTCGACCCCGACGCCGAACTCGACTTGACCTCCTCGACCGCTTCTTCCACCTGACTCAGGACACTCGAGGCGGTCGAATCGTCCACTCCCACTGCGGTCAACGCTGCGGCAAGCGTTTCTTGTTTCTTTGGAGGCGGGCCTTGGGCCGGTCGGCTAGTGGCAGAGGCTTGGCTGCTGAACGACGAAGCCGATGCGGAAATGTTCATGTCGCTTTCTCGGTTTAGATTGCTGAGTTCGGCATCAGGCAACCCTATGCTTGATGCGATCACAGTGGTCATCTTCGTGGTTTCGAACCAATCCTCTTGCGTCAAAATCGCCGCGATTTACGATGTTTTGATTGAAAATGACCCTCGCCGAAAATTATCAGAAAAACTCCAAAATCCCTGTCACCCTGCCGCTGCCGATGACGCATTGCTTGTTTGGCGGCTCATCTTTTTTGCCCTGCTGTAGAGGCGTCTTGATGTGCCCCGACGTCGTTATGCCCCAAAATCCTTGTGGGCTGGCGTCCTTGTGGGCTGGCGTCCTTGTGGGCTGGCGTCCTTGTGGGCTGGCGTCCTTGTGAGCTGGTGTCCTTGTGAGCTGGCGTCCTTGAGAGCTGGTGTCCTTGAGAGCTGGTGTCCTTGAGAGCTGGTGTCCTTGAGAGCTGGTGTCCTTGAGAGCCGCGACAACGAGGGTGGGGACCCGGCGTCTTGATTGGAAGCCGCTCGCTTTAGAGACCGCTCGTTTAGAAGCCAGAGTCAATGCAGAGTCCGGCGGCGGCTAATGTCGCATCAAATCGGTGATCCGTCTTACCCCAGGCAGGGCGCGGGTGACCGTGATCGCCATGACCCGGTCGTTGTAAGAGTCGACGTTGCCTTTGATCTCAACGTCCCCGTCCCCACAGTCGGTAACGGTCAAATCGACACATCCCACTCGGGTGAGTGAGGATTTTACACGGAATTCGATGGACGGAAGATTTCGATTCATAGTTCGCCTCGACGGTAGGTGGCAATTCATCATGGCCTACCGTTGAAGGACGAATTCGTGCAAGGGACGTCACGCCACCTCGCTAGATGTTCGCTCTTTTTTTTCGCCGAGCGAATCTACTTCAGCTCATCCGTCCGCTTGAGCGTCACCGAGCGAAGATTGATCGGTTGCCAATGACCGGCGTCCGGTTTGATCCGAAAACTGTATTGGCCGGATTGATCGAATTCGATGGTTCCAAGCGTACGGATGTCATAGTTTCCGTAGCCGCCCGTCGACTTGATTTCCACCGTTTGCAATTCGCCGGCGTGTCCAAAGCCAACACGACTCTTCTCCTTTTCCATCGACAGCGTCGCGGTAACTTCGTAGCGTCCCGGGCGATCGATGTTGATGTTCCATTCCACCCATGCTTGGTCATCCACCCAGTATCCGATGTGCGGAATGTCCGAATGGAACCGAATGTCGGCTTGCCGGCTACCTTCGTTGTTGTGGATATAGCCGGTGTCAGCCGAAAGCACCAAAGTGCCCTTCGCATCGGGCGTGGGCAGTTGGACGGCGACTTGGGGCGCGCCATCGATTTTCATTTCAATCACACTGGCGAACTCATCGGGTGCGTCGCTTGACAACGTTAATTCCACTCCGCTGTCGGTGGATTTTGCTTTCAGAAAACTGTCATCGGCTAACAATTTGGCATGGTGGACTTGGTTCGTGATACCGGGAACCAAAAGTTTTCCATCCGCAGGCCAATCAAAAACGTGCAAGTACAAGATCGTTTTGCCGTCCACTGATTTTGCGGTGCAGCGTCCCCAGTCCAATTTGGGCAGCGGACTAGCCGTGGTTCCATAGATAGATTCGCCATTCACATCCATCCATTTTCCAACACCCTTTAGTCGCTCGACCGCCTCGGGCAGCAGCGTTCCTTCGCCGGTGGGGCTGACATTCAACAGATAGTTGCCTCCCTTGCTAGCGATATCGATCAAATTGCGGACCAAGGTGGTGGTGGATTTGAAGTCGTTATCCCCTTTCTTATAGCCCCAGCTACCGCTGATTGGCATGCAGACTTCCCAGTCCTCTTCGCCCGGAGCATGAGGCGGGATTTGGCGTTCAAACGTTTTGTAGTCACCGCGATAACCTTCGCCCAAACGATCGTTGGTGATGACGTTGGGCTGCAGCTTGGTCAGCGAATGCAATGCGTCAAACGATTCGCGGCTCATCTTTCGTGGCGTGTCCCACCAAAAAATGCCGATCGGGCCATACTCGGTAAGCAATTGCTTGACCTCGGGAACAGCCTTGTTCATCACGTATTCATCCGAGCTGACGCGTTGGATCGACTTGTCCCAACTGTTGCCAAAGCCACCGGGGTGATGCCAATCTTGGGCTTGAGAATAGTAGAAACCGAATCGAATGCCTTGTTCTTGGCATGCTTCGGCCAGCTCTTTCATGATGTCACGGCCAAACGGCGTCGCGTCGACGACGTTGAAGTGATTCGCTTTGGAATCGAACATCGCGAAACCATCGTGATGCTTGGCCGTGATGACCAAGTATTTCATTCCCGCTTGCTTTGCCAGACCGACAAATTCCGACGCATCAAATTGAGTCGGGTTAAACTGGGCAGCGTACTTTTCGTATTCCGCGATCGGGATCTTCCCACGAGCCATCATCCATTCGGCGCTGTTGGGCAGCTTTTGGCCGTTGTATTCGCCACCGACGGTCGAGTAGATGCCCCAATGAACAAACATGCCGAATTTCGCTT
>NZ_JBFHFD010000805.1:0-3403 GCF_041583735.1 Novipirellula sp. | reverse complement strand
GATCCGCGTTTGGAAATGGCCTGCCAAATCACGAACGAGTTGACGGAAATCGATCCGCTGTTCGGCCAAATAGTAAACCACCATCCGTTCGCCACCCAAAATCCGTTCGGCGTCGACGACATCCATTTGCAGATTCAAACGATTCGCCAGCTTCTGGCAAATTTCGATGTCTTCGTGACCCTTCGATTCAAGATGTTTCCACTGGTTTTGATCATCCGCTGTTAACGCTCGTACGATCGACCCTTCGGTCGGTTCGGCAATATGATCCACCGCCGCCGGTGTGGCCTCGCAAAGGACGGTACCGATCTCGGTGCCTCGCGAGGTTCGCACCACAACTTGGTCACCATAGCGAAACGACTGTTTTGCTCGCATCACCCCAAGAATCCGCATCGAACCACAGCGGACAACATACTCGAGGCGTCCGGAGGTTGCGTTGGCCGGGGTTTCGGTATCGGAGGGAGCGTTGGACATAATGAGGGGAATTTGAGCGAGTGAAACGCATATTGGACAAGATTAGAAGTGCGGCACCGTTGAGGTGCCATTGTCTGATTGTAGCCGAAGCGAGTCCAGCGGCAGTTTTTTTTCAGCGGAGTGCGATGGTGACGATACCGTGCCTAGCGTCCAAACGGCCAACGTGATTGTTATCGCAAAAACGAGGACGCTGTGAAGCATTTTCTCGTAGCTACCTTCGCCAGAAGGTGGTGATTCGTATTGGCCGGCAACTATCCACGCTCTGGCGAGCGTAGCTACGGAACGCAAATGCCGTAATTTGCCGTCTCCAAATTCTTCACAGCGTTGGCCAAGACGGCTAACGAAATTTACAGTCTCGGAGTTGGTGGAGAGGTTACAGGAACCTGGCGTCACCGCACCGCCATTACAATACCAAACATTTAGGAGCACGAGGCTACCCGCGAGCGGATCAAAATCGAACGCATTGCTGCAATCCATTCACCCGCGTCGCTTTAATACACTTCGTGGACCGAAAGTCTTGGCGACTTTCGCTACCTACTTCTTCTCAGCAGGTTTGCTTTCCTCGGGCTTCTTCGCCTCGGGCTTCTCCGCTTCTGGCTTCGTCGCCTCTGGCTTGTCGTCTTTCTTTACTTCCGGCTTCTTGTCTGCGGGTTTCTTGTCCTCTGCTTTTTTATCTTCCGGCTTTTTGTCAGCAGGCTTCTTCTCGTCGACTTTCTTTTCTGCCTTAGGTTTCTCGGCCTTCTTCTCCTCTTTGGCCATCTCCTTCTTTTCTTCAGGCTTGGCCGCTTCCTCAGGTTTCGCCTCTTCCTCAGGCTTCTTGTCGACGACCGGGGGCAGTGGTTTGCTCCAAGACTCAGATTCCTTGACCACGACGATACCGTCTTTGCGAGTTCCGACCATCAGTGTTTTGTCGTCGTGGAAACACAACGCCCATGCACCACTCTTCGCCGGACTGACATCGGATCCGACATCGTTCGTTTCGTTTTGCATTGGGAAATACAGTCTGCCACCGAGGTCCGCCGCGGCCAGTTTGCCAGTTTTCGAGACCACAAATTCGGTGATCCAGTCTCCGGCTCGCGTCAACCGTGTCGGCTTGGCATCCGCTTTGGCTTCGCACTGATACAAATTGCGATCGCCACTGCCGATCAACAGATTGCTGCCGGCGTAAACCACGCTCCACACCGGTTGATCGCTGACTTTGATTTTGCCGCTGGCCGTCAACTCAGGCCACTGGATCAAATGCACTTCGCCGCCACCATCGGCTGCTGCGATCTGTTTTCCGTCTGCTGAAAACGCCAGTGCGGTAACCGCTTGTCCGCCTAACTCGAGTGTCTTGGTGACTTTGTTTTCCGCCAGATCCCAAACCATCACCTTGCCCGCTTCGTTGCCCGCAACAATGGTTTGGTCATCCGGAGCAAATGTCAACGATTGACACCATCGCTCGAGTGCTTTCTCGTGCGTTTTGGCTTCCTTGGATTCAACATCGTAAATCACCAAGTTGCCACGGTAATCGACGCTCGCGATCGTTTTTCCGTCCGCGGTCGCATCGACACACCAAACAGCAGCCGGGTGGCTGTACAGATCCGTCAGCGTTGTTGGATCTGCGACCGAGAATGTTTTCACTTGGGCTTCACGCAGCAGCAACCCGTCAGCGGTCGCTGCAACGTAGGTGTCACCGGAAAGCGGGGAAATCGAAGTCACCCATAAAGCGGGAGCCGCGTCTTGGGTCTCTTTTTTCTTGTCCGCTTTGTCTTCTGCGTTACCAAGCGTGACGCCCAGGGCAACAAAAAGTGTCGTGAGACAAACCAAGTCAACAAATCGTTTGTTCATCGAATTCGCTCGAGGTAGGTAGGTGGGGAGGAGAGTGAGGGGGGGACAAATCGTGTTTTAAATCAGGCAAGTCCGAATCGTCGGGGGCGTCCGCGAGTCAGTCCGCTTTATCGGGAACCTTTTCCAGGATGTCCAGCAGCACTTGGTCGGGTTGGACCCCTTCGGCTTGCGCTTCAAAGTTCAGCAGCACGCGGTGCCGCATTGCCGGCAAGTAGACACGGCGGATGTCTTCGAAACTGACGTTGTATCGGCCATCCAATAACGCACGGACTTTGGATGCGAGTGCCAATGTTTGGGCACCCCGAGGGCTGCTTCCCCAGCGGATGTAGTCGTTGGTCGCCTTGACGCTGTGAGCTCCGTCGGGATGCGTCGCCAATGTCAAACGCACCAAGTAATCTTGCACGTGAGGGGCCAGAATTACCTCGCGGACCAGCGTTTGCCACTTCATGATCTCGGCACCATCCATCACCTTTTCAATTTCCGTTTTCACACGGCGGGTGGTGCGATCGACAATCTCGTTCAAATCTTCGCGGGAACTGTAACCGACCACCAATTTGAATAAGAAACGGTCCATTTGGGCTTCCGGCAACGGGTAGGTGCCCTCTTGTTCAATCGGGTTTTGTGTCGCCAGGACGAAGAAGGGTTTATCGAGCGTGAACCGCTGGCCCGCCGCCGTGACGGTTCCCTCTTGCATCGTTTCGAGCATCGCCGACTGCGTTTTCGGCGTCGCGCGGTTGATTTCGTCTGCCAACAAGATTTGCGTGAACACGGGACCACGTTGGAACTCGAACTGACGTCGTCCGTGCTCGTCCTCGTTGATCATGTTCGTGCCCAAGATATCCGCGGGCATCAAGTCAGGCGTGAATTGGATGCGGTTGAAATTCAGCTCGAGGACTTCGGCAAGCGTTCGCACCAACATCGTTTTACCGAGACCGGGAACGCCTTCGAGCAGACAGTGACCGCCACATAACATCGCTGTCAACACGCCATGAACGATGTCGTCGTGACCGACGATCACGCGGCCAATCATGTCACGCACAGCCCCGTAACGACTACGAAACTCATCCGCTTGGCTCTGCATCGACTCGACAGTGGTGCTCAT
>NZ_JBFHFD010000804.1:0-3405 GCF_041583735.1 Novipirellula sp. | reverse complement strand
GCGATCCGGCTCGATTCGACTCAAACACCAGCCGAATTTCGCGATGGCATGCGGCGCATCCGCGATGGACAGGTCAAACTGTTGTACGTGGCCCCCGAACGATTTTTCAACGAGCAATTCATTGCGTCGCTCTCGACGCTTGACATCTCGCTGTTTGCGATTGACGAGGCGCATTGCATCAGCCAGTGGGGGCACAATTTCCGCCCCGACTATCTAAAATTGGCGGAATTGACGCGGCGATTTTCGGCACAACGAGTGCTGGCGTTGACCGCAACCGCCACCCCAACCGTCTTGGGTGATATCAAAAAGGCGTTTGGGATCGCCAGCAAAGATGCGATTCGAACACCTTTCCATCGCCAGAATCTGCATTTGCGAAGCATCGTTTTAAGCAGCGAAGATCAGTACCCGCATTTACGTTCGCAAATCGCTTCGCGGACCGCCGGTGCAACGCTTGTCTATGTCACCACACAACGCGCTGCCGAAGAAATCGCTCAACGTCTTTGCGATGACGGGGTCACAGCCACCGCCTACCATGCCGGCATGGAGATCAGCCGGCGAATGGAGGTGCAACATTCGTTTCAAAAGTCAAAGAAGGACGTGGTGGTAGCGACCATCGCGTTCGGAATGGGAATCGACAAGTCAAACATCCGCTACGTCTATCATTTCAATCCGCCCAAATCACTCGAAGCCTACGCGCAAGAAATCGGACGCGCGGGCCGAGACGGAAAACCATCGCTGTGTGAATTGATCCTCGTCCCCGAAGACCGAGTGACGATCGATAATTTCACCTATGGCGACACCCCTTCGCGATCGGGCGTGCGGAAGATGATCGAGTTACTGCGAGGTAATCGTGACGAATTTTTTGTGTCGCAGTATCGCTTGTCTGCCGAATCCGACATCCGAATTTCGGTCGTCCGTACCTTGCTAACTTACTTGGAACTGGATGGCTATTTGCAAGCGACGTCACCTCGTTACGAAAAGTACAAGATCCACCCGATCCTCAGCTTAAATTCGATTTTGAATCAACTCGCGGGCGAACAGCGGACGTTCATTGCGGCGGGGTTGTCGCATCTAACCAAAGGGCGGACATGGTTCATTTTGAATGTAACATTGGCGGCGAATCGAATGCAAACCGATCGCAAATCGATCGTGTCGGCAATCCAGTGGATGGCCGAACAGGGTTGGCTCGAAGTCAAAGTTAGCGATCTTGTGCACGGCTATCGCTGGATCAAAGAGCCCAAAAATGCAAACAAACTGGCGGACAAATTGACCGAGCAAATGGTGCAGCGTGAAACCAGCGAAGTGAACCGGCTGGATGCGGTGCTGCAATTGGCTGCGGCCCGGTCGTGCCAAGCCGCCACGTTGGCGGCCCACTTTGGTGATGAGATCAAACAAGATTGCAGTCACTGCAGTTATTGTCTTGGCGAGGGGCCGTTCGAGATCCCCGCAGCACCGCCGCGATCTCTCGGCGGATCAGCGACCCGGATCATCGACGAAATGATTGCGAAGTATCCCGATCGCATGATCACCGCACGACAACGCGCTCGATTTTTGTGCGGGCTGTCGACTCCCGCCATGTTTCGATCGCGAATGACACGCGAACCTCACTTTGGGGTGTGCAGCGAAATGCCGTTTACCGACGTGTTACAAGCGGTGGGCGGCGAACCGGACTAAGGTACGGTTCGAAAATAACTTCGTCATTCGAGTTTTGTAGCAAATCACGCGGGTGAAGTGTCTTCTCTGTAGTGGACGAGGCAACGAGTCCCGTCGTGCCACTGAGTCGCTGGGACTCGTAGCCTCGTCCACTACCTTTAAAGCTGGCCGAGCTACGCTCATTCCAGTAATGCCCTAGCGGACCGGCTCAAACGCCACCGGAGGGCTCACGTCATTTGGAAGACACTTTGAAATGACGAAGTTATTTCCGAACGGTCCCTAACAACGCGGTGGATCGACCAATTGGCGATGGATTTGCTGTGCGATGGCTTGCGAATCGAGCGGTTCAGCGACATCCACCGTGCGAATTTCGGCAAACGACCGGAACCATGTTTCTTGACGTCGTGCCATCTGCCGCGTGTGTGCGGCAATCTCTTGTTTTGTCTTTTCGAGGCCTTCTTCTTGCGACACGCTCGGCTGCGACAAACACTCGAGCAATTCGCGATACCCCACAGCCTGGGCCGCCGTACGAGAGAGTTTGCCATACTTGGCGGTCAGTTCACGGACTTCGTCCACGAAACCACGCGCGAACATCTGATCGACGCGGCGGTTGATTCGATCGTGCAATTGTTTGCGATCCCAGCCCAATCGAAACACGTTACAATCCGCTGCGTTACACACCTGATCAAATTGAAGCTGACGATGACTTAACGGTTGCCCGGTATGGTAAGCCACTTCGAGTGCGCGGATCATACGCCGCACGTCGCCTGGATCGATGCGATGGGCTGCTAAGGGATCGACTTGCTGCAACCGTTTTCGCAGCGCCGGAATACCAAACTGCTTGACGTCTTGTTCGACCGATTGGCGAAACGCCTGATCGGCAGGCGGACCGGGATCAAATCCACGCAGGACGCCTTTGAGAAACATCGGAGTACCGCCGACGAAGATCGCGGGTTTCCCCTCGGCGGCAAGTTGGTCCACGATCGCGTGGGCCGATTGCAAGTAACACGCCACGCTGAATTCGTCCGTGGGATCGACCAAATCGATCAGATGATGCGGCACGATCTGGCGATCTTCGCGGGTAGGTTTCGCGCTGCCGATGTCCATATCGCGGTACACCGCGATGGAATCGAGCGACAGCACTTCGCCGCCCGTGATCCGAGCCAACTCGATCGCAACCGAGCTTTTACCCGATGCGGTCGGTCCTGTGATGACGATGGCTCGATCAACCAGCGGCGGAAACGTGTTGGGTTCCGATTTTACGTTCGTCCGCTCAGTCATTTTGCCACAAACATTTTGTCACGAGGTCAGCCTACTCACGATGATGGGGGCATCCATTGTCTGTCCCCCCAGACCCCGTACCCCTGCCTCATTGTAAACAGGTGTCAAACCAGTTGCGAACGGAGAGCCTGTTGCAAACGGAGAGCACGAGTGGTCACGCAATGGCAAACACCGGGCAGCGACTTGGCTAGCGCTCGCTACGAAAACCACCCGTTTAGTACCAAAGTAGATGGCATTGGGCGTCGGCCTCGGCTGAACGATGCAACCGTGGCTAACGCCAAAACAACCAGCCCTGCTTGTCAGCGATACCGTGGGTGACTACACCTGGACTTCGAAGATCGCTTCGATTTCCACTGCGATTCCACCGGGCAACGCGTTAGTGCCAAGTGCACTTCGCGCGGCCACACCGGCGTCTTCGCCAAACACGTCGCGGAACAACTCGCTACAACCGTTGATCACGGCAGGTTGTTT
>NZ_JBFHFD010000803.1:0-3406 GCF_041583735.1 Novipirellula sp. | reverse complement strand
GTCGCCAGAGCCGCCTACAAACAGAGCTTCATCGACAACGATTTCAGCTACCTCGACGATCCGGCATACCAAGGACACTTCCTGGGCGAGCAGCTGAAGCGACTGCGTCCCACCAGCGACGTTACGATCGACTTGGGCGGTCGATTTCGGTCTCGGTATCACAACGAAAACAATCTACGCGGCGGTCGCCGATTGACCGGTGCCAGTGACGAATTCGTATTGTCGCAGACGTTGTTGTTCGCAGATGTTCATATCGGCGACAATTGGCGAGTCTTCGGCGAAGCGATCGACGCGACCAGCGATGGCGAAGATTTGCCGCCGCGAGGCAGCGAAGTCAACCGTTTCGATATGCAAATGCTTGCCGTGGATGCGTTACTGCTCAGCAGTGGTGACGATCAAGAATGGTGGCTGCGTTTCGGACGCCAAGAAATGCACTATGGGTCGCAACGTCTCGTCGCCAGCCGTCCTTGGCGGAACACACCACTGACGCACGATGGGGTGCGGAGTTGGTGGAAGTCCGATTCCGCACGTGTCGATGCGTTCTGGGTGCGGCCAATCGATCTGGCACAGCATCGGCCCGACGATACCAACTTTGACAGCCCCGACCAAAGCCGCCAGTTCTATGGGGTCTTTGGTACAACGAAAACCGACACGGCACGATACGACCTTTATTACTTTGGAATGACCGAAGAAGATGAACTGGTGCAAACGTTTGCCGGGGTTCCTGGTGGTTTTGATGTCCACACGATCGGTGGTCGCGTTCTGCGTAGCGAAGGCGACGTGAAGTTTGAACTCGAAGGAGGCTACCAGTTCGGAAGTTTCTCGAGTTCGCGTCAATCGGCTGGCTTTGCCACCGTCGGTCTCGGACGCACGTTTGAACGATTGCCCCTGAAACCGACCACTTGGCTGTTCTACGATTGGGCATCAGGCGATGACGATTTGAACGACGGTGTTCACGGAACGTTCTACCAGCTCGAGCCTCGTGGACACTACTACTTGGGACTCGCCGATTTGACAGGACGTCAAAACATTCAAGACCTGAATGTGCAGACGTCGCTTGCGATTCGCGACGACTTGGAATGTCGCATCCATTTCCACAACTTCTGGCTCGCCAACCGCCGAGACGCGCTGTACACCAACGGCACTGCGGCATCGTTCCAAGATCCCACCGGGTCTGCGGGCAACGAGATTGGCCACGAGTTGGATTTGCAGTTGCGTTGGAGCATTTCGCCGCGAGCTCACTTTTTGGTTGGATACAGCTACCTGTGGGCAGGCGACTACTTTGACAGCCCCGTCATCCAAGGCGGCCCCGCTGGAATTGCTCCTAACGGAGCGAGTGGCGACGACGGCGAATTTACCTACATCCAATCGACGCTGCGATTCTAGAAAAGCGAAATGCCAATTTGCCGCCGGCGAAGCGACAAATTGGCATCCGATCGCCATCGAAAGGTCACCGTGGATGTGAATTCGAGGGTTGGCACCGTGGTTGCTAGTGACGGGGGTGCTAGTGACGTCGGCCATGCAGTCGACGTCCAATGCAAACGTTCATTCCCGGCAACGGAGACCGAGTCATGGTGATTGAAAATCCAAACAGCATCCTGGTTTATCTGTTATGCGGCATCGGAGTGCTAACGGTTGGCGGACTGGTCTCGCTTGCCGGGTACGTCACGTTCTTTAAACGACACTGATACTCTCTTTATCGGTCAGTGATTAAAAGTCAACGTTGGGCCATTGGAAAATTTCGCGATCCCAACGTTCCCATGGCATCCGCTGCAGCGGTTGACGTCCGCGGTCATCGAGCGATCGCAGCAACTGGTCCTTGCGGCTTTGTGGCAAGTCGTTGTCGTCATTGATGGCGTCACGAATTTGTTGTCGTGTGCCTGTGAACTCCTTGCTGATCGAATTGCCGCCGGTGTCTTGGTAGGTGATGCGTACCAAGTAAGTTCCGTCGGCTTCCTTTTGCAGCGTCAACGACTCAAACGAAGTCCATTCGGTTCCCGTTCCCAATGCGTCTTGTGCTTCGGTCCAGAACTCGGGCCGCAACGGCGAAAACGGAATGTTGAAGCGTCCGGTCACGCCCGACCAGTCCGAGTAGACCGGTTTTTGTAAGGTCTGTTCGCCCAATTTGACCTTCGCCGTCTGCAACTCGCCGCCGCGAACGTATTGCACTTCGATCTCTTTGCCGGGCTCATCGTTGCGGACACGTTTGACAAGTTGCTCGGGTGAATACAGGTCCTGGTCATCGTAGCGAACCAGCACGTCGTGTGGCTTCAGTCCCGCCATGTCTGCCGGCGAGCCTTTGGCGACTTCCGAGACGAGCACACCACGTCCATCGTTGATCACGGCCGGAAGATGGCTTTTTAGTACTTCGGGAAGCGAGGTCACCCCGACGCCAAGTCGAGCTTGGGTGACATTGTCGGTTTTCGATTTCGTTTCGGCAGCAAATGTGATCGCTGGCAGCATGAAAAGCAGAGACAAGCCAGCGAGAATCGGAACAATGCGTTGGCGATTGGTTTTCATTTTGAATCTCCTGTGACCGCGAGTCAATTTGTTTAACAGCTGGCCAAAGGCGTCTGCGATAGTTTCGCAGTGATGGACGCCTTCGGCGAGCCGTTAAGCGAACGGACGTTCGCTTAACGGTTTACCTCATCAAGCCGCTTTCACTTTAATCCGTCGCGGTTTGGCGTGATCGGACTTCGGCAGGTGCAGCGTCAACACGCCATCGTGCAGTTCCGCCGAGATGGCTTCGCTGTTGATTGCTTCACCGATCATGAACGTCCGCTGGAAGTCGCCGACACCATATTCGCTATACAGGTATCCTTCGCCATCATGGCAGCAGCTCACCTTGCCGTGGATCGTCAGTTGACGGTTCTCGAATTGGATATCCAAGTCGTCACGTTCGACGCCCGGAAGATCGCCGTACAGGATCAACTCGTCGTCGCCTTCCCAAATGTCAAACCGAGGCTGGTAGGTCCGTCGAGCTTGTTGATTGTTTTCGTTTTGATATTGGCTCAGTCGTCCATGGTCGTTTTGATTTTTGGTTTCGTGTTGATTGGTTGTTGTCATGGTGGTGCTCATGGTTCACCTCCAAAGATTCTAGGGATTTGGTTTGTTCGTAATCGTCCAAACGGGATGGTCAGTTTGCCTTGACTTCGATTCGTCGCGGCTTAATGGCTTCGCTCTTGGGCAGCGTGATGTGCAGCACGCCGTTTTTGAAGTCGGCCGATACCTTTTCGCTGTCGATGTCGCCGGGCAATTCGATCATGCGGCTGAACTTGCCATAGCTGCATTCTTGGCGATGCCATGTTCCGCCTTCATGCTCCGGTGGCTTGCGTTCGCCTTTGAGCGTCAATTGATTTCCGGTGACGTAGATTTCCATATCATCCATGTGGAAGCCGGGCAATTC
>NZ_JBFHFD010000802.1:0-3412 GCF_041583735.1 Novipirellula sp. | reverse complement strand
CGTCGTCATAGCGATGACGATGCAACGACAACGCTCGATCTTGCTTCACGCTCAGCAAAGCCGTCTTCGATTTATGGGACGATTCTCAAAAGTCGATTCGAGCCAATCGAGCTGGACTTTGCTGATTCGCGTGCCCCACGCGAGCTCGCACGGACTATCCAACCGGAGAATGCTACCGATGTCATCATCGAACTTTACCGCACCAACACAATCTTCCCTCGGGCCCCAGCACCCACTCGGGCTCCAGCATCCACTTGGGCCCCAATCTTCGCTTGGCTCGACGGGGACAAGCCGGCCTCATGGTTTTGGCGCTGCGGCATTTGCAACCTCTCCGCTCACCCCCGAGTCGGAATTTGACAACACCGTCAATGCGATCGTGCAAATGATGAGCGAAACGGCGAGCGATCTGCGTACGCCATTAACCACGGTGCGTGAATCACTGCGATCCCTTGCTGCTGGAAATCAGGGAGACATCAGTGCTCCGCAGTTACAGACGCTTCACGGCGCCATCGACCAATGCGATTGTATGGATCAAATCGTTGGTGAGATGATGCAGTTGCAGCGGTTGCGCGCCGGTTTGCCACGCGTCCGCCGTCGCTGGGTTTCGGTGACGGACATTCGTCGTGCGGTCGATGAATCGCTGCGACCTTGGTTGCTGCGAGGCCACGTCGATGTGCTTTGGGACGGCGCCGACGATTCTCATGTGATCGTGTTTGCGGATCCCGACATGCTCCGACGCTTGTTGGTGAATTTGGTCGCCAGCGCGATCCGCACGACGGTTGAGGGGGCGGATATTCTGATTCGTTTACAAATGGCTTCTAGCGGCGGCGCGATGACGTGGTCGGTCATTGATCGCGGCGAAGGAATTTCGCAGCGGCAAATGAAACAGATCGAACTGCAGCACAAGACGTCCGCACGCAGCGAGGGACTTGGGTTAGCGATCAGCCGTCAATTGGCGGCGCTGCATTTTTCCACCCTCCGGCTCCGTTCACGAGTCGGTTGGGGGACGGAGGTGAGTTTCCAAACGCCGGTTTCAGGCTCCAAAGCGGTCGCGGAATCGTGGGTTCGTTGGCGCCAACGCGGAGGCGTCAATCGTCGTTCTGCGGGCGAAAACGCGTTGTCTGCTGGCGTCGCTAGCCATATTCAGCGGCATGTGCGTTTGGATCCACCGATGTTGTCGGTGGAACTCGGCCACGACAGCGTGGTGCCGCGTTTGCAAGATCTTGCCTCCGTCACCACAGTGGCAATGGGCGCCGCGATGTCGCGAGCGGATGCGGATGAGTTTGACAGTCTGCTACAACGCGATGCGTGGTTGTTCGATCTGATCTATCGTGTCGACACTCGCCGTTGGATTTGTGTACTCGATGGCGACAGCGAAGAATCCCGTCGCCGTGCTTCGGTGATTACCGAAGCAGCCCGCCGACAAATGGGAAGTGTGCGATTGGACTGGGGGGCGCCGAGCCAATTGGATCTGCAACATCGAGGTGCCGCCGCCAAATTGAGCGATATGTTCGTTCGCGAGACGTTGACGGCATCGTCATCCAACACCATCACCGATGCAAACCAGGTCCGGTTGGGCACCGCTCCGATTGAGATGTCACCAGTCGCAGCCGCGCGGCTCGACGAGGAACTGCGACGGCTAAGCGAGCGGTTGCAACGTCAAGCGGTCACCGTTTCGGGGCAAGCCGAAACGCTGCGGCCGTAAGAAATATTGCGGCCGTAACTGGAACACTCGATCACGGGGGCAGGATCTTGTTGTCGGTCTGCATGCCCTCGGTTTGTCGGCGGAATAATTCCGGCAGATTGCTCGGGTAACGCTGAGTCGCTCCGACACCCGATTCCGGTGGGAAGTCTTCTCCGCGTACCGCTGAACCCAGCGGCGTCGTCAACGTATCGTCGATCGTCTTCAGGTAAGCTTGTAGCTTCCAAGCCGGGATGACCGAGACACCGAGTTCTCTCGCCAATTGCTTGATCTTTCCGATCGCAATCTCTTGCTCTTGATTGACTTCGTCGTCGCTGCCGCTCATCGCTTTTTCGTCAACGACAAGGAAGCGGACGCTGGCGTCGAGCGTGCCTTCGACCACGCCGGTTGACGAAACTTCGGCAACCACCGTGGCTCCGGCCGCGGTGATCATCCCCTTGATCGCTTCGTTGTCCGGTCGGTCGTCGTTGTCGATATCGATATCTCCCGCCAAGGCAATCTTGACCTTGCGCCCCGGTGCCCAGAATGGCGAGTAGATAAAATCGCCCGGGATAATCGGATGACGAATGTCAGGTCGGGCCACCACGCGTGCTTCGGCCAAATGATCCGCCAAAATTCGAGTGACCTGGATGGTCGCTTTGACCTTGGCATCTTTCAAACGGGTTTCATCGCCACCGACCACTCCAAATGTCACACCCGGACGCAGTGCATCGGCGGATCCAAGGTTGATGGTGACCGTTTCGCCTCGCACAAAGCGAATGTTGCCTTGCACCGTTTCGAATTGATCGCTGCGAAGTCGCACCAGCTCCATTTTCTGCGTCTCGATCGTGTTTTGACGTTGATCGAGTTGACGGTTTAGCTTTGTTTTTTCTTCGTTGGTGACTTGGCGAAAACGCGTGAATTCTTGCACCGTCTTGGTCAAACTGTCACGCGTGTCTTCTTTTTCTTTGTTGATGCGTTCGCGGTCTTGAGTGAACAGTTGACGTTCTTGGTCAAGTTTCTTTTGCACGTCGTCGGCACGTTGTTCGGCAACCTGTTGAGCCTTTTGGGCGATCTGGATATCGCTTTCCGCTTGAGCCTTGATCTGCTCGACCTCCTTCAACAGCAATCCGTATTGCTCGTTGCGTGAACGAATCGTGTTCATCAGGAATTCAGGAACCTTCGGATAACTCGGGTTCTCGGCGCCTTCACCGGACAGCAATGCCATGTCGCGAACAAATTGTTGTTCGATCAACTGCATCTCGGGGTCGCCACTGGCACTTTGCTTGAGCAGTTCGAGTTCGGCTTCACTCATGCTGCCTACGCCCAACATCGATTTCATTAACCGTGCTTGGTCGTCCTTTAGCTTCAGCTCACTCGTTCTGGATTGCAATTGATCGGCTGCCTTGTCGGCTTTGATCGCTTGCACGTTGGCGGACTGCCAAAAGAAAAAGTTGAGCGCAGCAGAGAGGACCAAAAAGATGAGACAGGCAATTAAGCTGCCACGAATGACAGAATCGTCGCGTGCGGCCATGTTTTTCTTGTTTGGAGCAAGAGGAGTGAAAAGGATCAATTGGAAGCGGAATGCGTTCGCCGCAGTCGCTGGACACAGCGTGTCTGCTTCTTAGTAGCATATTTGCGCATTTGCCGCATTCTACCTACGCTGCCCACAATTACCTAGTAAACGGGTCGGTTTCGAGCAGTTTTTCCAATTCTAAGCATGTTGAGGGG
>NZ_JBFHFD010000801.1:0-3418 GCF_041583735.1 Novipirellula sp. | reverse complement strand
TGCGACGTCGTATTCGCCGCAGGCGGGGATGGAACCGTCAATGCCGTCGTCAACGCATTAATGAAAATTGACAGTGCTCGCCGCCCCAGCATGGCGGTCCTTCCGCTGGGGACCGCCAACGATTTCGCTGGCACACTCGCCATTCCCGACGAGATCGAAGAGGCAGTGGCACTATATCGCGATCGCCAGCCGATTCCCATCGATGTGGTCCGAATCACCGGCAGCGGATTCCAGCGTTATTACGCCAACGTTGCGGCGGGCGGTAACTGTGTCCGCGTTTCTGAAGAGCTCACCGACGATATCAAATCACGTTGGGGAGCGTTTAGCTATCTCCGAGGTGCCGTTGGCGTGCTGGCGGATATGAAAAGCTTTCGTGTTCATGCGGAAATGGATGGCCAAAGGATTCGTGATTTTGATAGCTGGGCCGTGCTCGTGGCCAATGGGAAAACGAACGCAGGACGCATCGAAGTGGCTCCCGAGGCTTCGCCGGTCGACGGACTGCTCGACGTGGTGCTGATCAAAGACGGCGACGTGATGGATATGGTCGAAATCGTTGCCGGCAACCTGCTTGGCAACTTTCTCGAGTGTGAGCAGGTCATCTATCGACAAGCACAGCGACTGAAACTTTATTCCGACCCGCCAATGCGGTTCACGCTCGATGGCGAAGTGGTGGATGAAGAACCGGTCGAATTCGAATGTATCCCCGGAGCCATTCGAATGTTTGTTGGCCCAGAGTTTGGCAATGCATAAAAGTTTGGTCAGTCACGAAACGAAATCAGGCCTGAGTTTTTCATTAGGCCTGATTCTGATTGGGCAGTTGTGGCTATGAGAGCCTTGGCGGATGACAGGCTAGAAGCCTCCCACATTAATCGTTGCCGATCGCACTGCCAATAGCAGCACCGATGTTGCCGGCACGTTGTCCACCGATGGCATCTCCGATCGCACCACCAATGGCGGCGCCCCGCTGCTGCGACTGCGTTCCGTAGTATCCGTTTCCGTACACATTGTTTCCATAGTACGATCCGTTTCCGTAGTACGATCCGTTGTTGTCGAAACGTCCGTTAATGGTTGGGCTGTACGATTGATAGGGCAGCGAATTGCTGCCGCGATAGCCGCTGCTGTATCGCCCGTTTGGCGTGTAGTACTGAGGGGTCGATTGCCGGTAACTGTACGACGGTACCGAATACGAATAGGGTTGGTTATACGATTGGGTCGAATAACGCCGGACCGAGTACGACGGTTGAGAGTACGTCGGGTAGCCGCGTTGGTAGTACGATCCTGAGTTGCCGTACTGGACGACGACTTGAGCCTCCGCGGGAGCGGGGGTCGCGGTCCATGTCAGCGCTGCGACCAGGGCAGATAGGCTGATGTATCGAAAAGCAATCATGATAAAGATCCTGTGAAATTCAATTGTATGGGTAGGTTATTGGAACAAGCGGTTGGATCGGATTTGTTGCCACGTCGTTCGTTGACGTCGCGAGTTGAAATACAGCGTGGTGGCCAGCACACCTAGGCCAAAGCCGATCGCAAGATTCGTGAGCGACGTTTTGACAGGCAGTTCGTCCATTTCGTACTGCATTCGCTCGACCGCCGAATGCACCGAATGGCTGACTTGCTCGCCAGCCCGATGGGCTTGATCGACGAACGATCGAAGCGAAGACTCGTGAACCGGAGCAAATTCCGAGACGACGGATTCAATCTCGTCTCGCTGGGTGTCCACTCGCGAGGCGACGAATTCGGTTAGATCATCCACCGATCGATCGCACTGTTTCAGTTCGTCTTGATTGATTTGCGGCCAGCGAATGTTGATCGCGGTGAAGACTTGGTCCCACGGATCCGTCGCGGATTGTGAGGTCGAATCCGAGTCATTCAGACGGTTATTTGAAGTGGTCGTATGGGTTGGCATTGCTTGCGTCCCTGTTGCTGGTATTGGGCTGGGAATCGTGCGGGTCGGAAGTCGACCAGTCGCCACGTATTCCCGTCATACCCAATCGGAACAACGCAATTGCTGTGCCTAACTCGCTGAACACGATCGACTTATTCCTTTCGTGTATACACCTGCGGATACTCAAACGTCGGCTCTTTATCGGGACACAAATAGACAAAACGTTCCGACAGTTTTCGCGTCGCATCAGCTTTGGCATCCATCAGCGTGACGCTTAGTTCCACTGGCGCATCTTCGGTCGGACGCACGAGGAGATGGGCGATCCAGTCGCCTGTGTCGGTGCGGTCGGCGGATGCGGAAATAACTTCGCCGCGAATGGTTGCAACATCGACAGTGACGGTTCCCTGCCTTCGCTTGGCAATCGTTTCGCCGGCAAAGCGGATGTCCATCGCGACAAACCCGTCTTGTCGCTGAACATCGAAGTAGGTAGCCCTGGCGACGTTGGTTTGTTCGCTACGATCACCAGGGAAAAAGGAAACTTGGTAATCGAGTTCTAGTGGGGAATCGAGCGTCGGCTTCGCATCTGGAAT
The DNA here is from genome assembly GCF_041583735.1 of Novipirellula sp. Lineage (NCBI taxonomy): Bacteria > Pseudomonadati > Planctomycetota > Planctomycetia > Pirellulales > Pirellulaceae > Novipirellula > Novipirellula sp. The sequence goes on along the minus strand of NZ_JBFHFD010000801.1, from coordinate 943 downwards.
CCAATAGGCGGCGATGTTGTCGATCCCTTCATGAGCGCCGGGTAGTTCAAGCAGTTCAACGACGCCGTTTTCCCATCCCCGCGCCGGTCGCACCCACACGCTGGGCCGTTTATGGTACTGAGCGTTATGGTCGTCAAAGTGGTAGAATGCTCGGTTGCGCTGCAATACACCGAACCCTTTTAATTTGCCAACGCGAAACTGACTGACCGAAGGATAGCTTTGGCGCGCAAACGCACGCCATGTCCATTCGTCGTCTGCGGATTGGATCAACATCCCATCGGAATCGTGGACGGCGGGACGGTTGTCCAGCGGCGGTCCGGTCAACCCATCGCCCCACATCCACATGCTGGTCAGCGGCGCTAAACCAATCTTTTCCGGCAGCGAACGAAAGTGCAACGAGCACCGGACATCGACAATCGTTTCCGTCGTCCCCGGGGTCAGCGTGAATTGGTACGCGCCGCACACCGAAGGGCTGTCCATTAACGCCAGGATCGAGAGCTCTTCATCAATTGCCTTGGGACGCTGGACCCAAAACGACTTGAAGAATGGAAACTCTTCGTCGCGATGCAGCGCTATGTCCACCGCCAACCCGCGTGCCGACGTGCCATAGACCGTATCGGCGCTTCGCCCGCGAAAATAGCTCGATCCGAGGAACGTCAACATCTCTTGACCATCGCTTTGGCCGGGGAAACGGCCCGCGATCTTGATGCCCGCATGTCCCGAATCGCGAACCACTTTCTCGGCAATGGGGGTGCGATACCGAAAGTTACTTGAGGAAAAAGGGATTTCTCGTGTGACCCCTTTTTCCGTGATGTACAGCGAAACACGATCGCGTTGGACAAAGCCGCGATGAAATGTCTCGAGCCAAAACGGAAGTCCGTCTTTCCACCACACCGCCTTCTCGGGCCGGTAGCTAATATCGCGGTATTGTTCGTAGCTCATT
>NZ_JBFHFD010000800.1:0-3424 GCF_041583735.1 Novipirellula sp. | reverse complement strand
CGGAGGAGTTTTGGTCGAAATTGGCAATTAATTGCCTGTCGATCAAAGTTGGCACGGTGCTTGCAAATGGTTGCCCGTTAACCGGACTGTTGCTTGTCGAATCACCGTTTGTTTGTGCTGCCGGTCACCAACGAACTGTTGGATAAAAAAATCATGATCAAGAAATTTGTGAGTCTTACTGCGGCTTTGTTAATGGCGTTTGTGACCGTTGGCTGTGACGTCGATAAGACCGAAGAAGGTCGGATGCCAAACGTCGATGTGGATGTCCAAGGCGACCCAGGCAAGTTGCCTGCCTATGACGTCGATGGCCCCGATGTTGACGTTTCGATGGAGAAGAAGAAAGTCAACGTTCCTGACGTCGACGTCAATATGAAAGAAAAAGAAATTTCGGTTCCGGACGTCGATGTAAGCGTTCCTGATGATGATGAATAGTCAACGTCGATAACTTCGTCGTTTTTTCACGCCTGTGTCCTTTCGAGCATCACTGCAAGTTAGCGTGCAGCGGGGGTGAATCCCTAAACCGCTGATGGCGGTTTGGGACGCGAAAACGATTGAACGCTGACGCGTGAATCGATGGAAAGATCGATTCACGCGTCAGCTCTTTTGAGGGCATCTGCGATTTGATTTTGCGATTCTTTGCCGGTCATTTTGGGCCGGTCATCATGGGCTGATCATCTTTTCTACCGAGGACCTATGCAGCGCGACTGCGGCTCATGAAAGCTCTCATCATCACATGGACATCCCGCATTCGCGATAGCTATTGGTTTGTGCCTTCGTTGTTGGCAATCGGAGCCCTCGTGTTGTCGTTTGTCACGACCGAAATGGACAACCGATTGGGATCGGAATGGTTAGAGAATATTGGTTGGTTGTATGCAAACGAACCCGCCGGAGCACGTGCGGTTTTATCGACCGTTGCAGGGTCGATGATCACGGTAGCGGGAGTGACGTTTTCGATGACGATTCTATCGATCTCCTATACAACGTCGCAGGTCGGGGCTCGGCTGCTGAATAACTTTATGCGGGACCGAGGAAACCAAGTCACGCTGGGGGTGTTTATTTCGACGTTTTTATATTGTTTGATGGTGCTGCGAACCGTTCGTAACGCCGAGTCGGCTCCGCATGGTAACGCGGGGCAGCAAGAGTTAGCGTCCGCGTTTGTGCCTCATATTGCCGTGATCGTCGGGATCATGCTGGCGATCCTCAGCGTTGCTGTGTTGATCTACTTTATTCACCACATTCCCGAAAGTATTCATATCTCAAATATCGTCGCGGGGATCGGAGGCGATTTAAACCGACAAATTGACGACCAATTTCCCGCACGTATCGGGAAACCGCATGACGATGTCACGGAGCGGCAAGTCGAGTCGAATCTTCCGAAGGCGTTTTATCAAACCGCGAAAACGATTCGCTCCAAAGGTTCGGGGTACGTTGAGTTTGTTGATACCGACGGCGTGATGAAAATTGCGGTCGATAACAATCTGACGATCCGCATGCGTTTTCGCGCTGGTGATTTTATCACTCCCGGCAATGTGTTGATGTTGGCATCGCCGGATTCGCGTGTGAGCGATGAGATTGTCGATCAATTGAGAGCAACCTTTGTGTCGGGGGCTCAGCGGACTGCAAAACAGAATCTGCGGTTCGTTTTCAACCAGCTGGTTGAAGTTGCCGAGCGAGCCCTTTCACCTGGAGTTAATGATCCGTTTACCGCGATCAATTGCATGGATTGGTTGCAATCGGCACTCGAGCATTTGGCCGAGCGTGAGATGCCCGATGCTTATCGCTATGATTCGGATCACCAACTGCGAATCGTGGCGGAACCCGAAACGTTTAGCGATTTTGCATCGCTCGTCTTTGATCAGTTACGACCTTACGTCGCCGCTGATCGCAATGCATCGATCCATATGATGGAAATGATGGCCAAGGTGGCATTGTCAACGACATGTGATTCGCATCGCCGGTTATTGGTGCGGCACGCCGGGGCGCTGCGTCGCCAGTGCAAACGAGCGTTAACCGATCAACGTGGCATGAAACTTTTGTCGGACCGTTATCGCTCGATGGTCTGGTTACTTCGCGATCCGCTGTATCGCCAACAGGTTCTCGATACGGGCAATTGGGTCGGTGGGCGAGCCTAGCCAGCCCCGATAAACCACCGGATTTACCAATCTCGGCATCCCGTTTGCACGGTTGAGGTGATGACAGACTACTACGCACCTCACGATAAAAAAGGATCGCCCGATGGCTATGACAACCAGCGAAACGATACTGCAAACACTCAAACCAGGTGACCTTGAAGAACTTGCCTCCGTCACTGCCAAGCCATGCGTTTCGATTCTGATGCGTACCCATCGCTCGGGGCCGGACACTCAGCAAGGATCCATTCGGCTCAAAAATTTGCTTAACGACGCCAGCAAAAAGTTGAAGTCGTTGGAACATGACGATGCAATCCTGGATCAAGTCAAAGAGGCGGTCAGGGTGAGCAATTTTTGGCAGCATCAAGGCGAAGGGCTCGCAATTTTCTTGACGCCGGACAAGTGCCAAATGTTTCGCTTGAATCGCGAAGTGGACGAGATCGTCCATGTGGGTGAGACTTTTTTATTGTTGCCTCTGATCCGCGAACAAGGCAACCGTGATCGCTATTTCGTGCTTTCGCTGACCTGGGATGAAGCAAAGCTGTTCCAGCGTCGTGGTGAATCGCTTGAACTGGTTGAAACCGATTCGTTGCCAGCCAAGTTCAACGATTTGATTTTGCCGCGAGATCCCGAGGTGAGCCTGCAGAACCGAAGTCACCAAAGTCTCGGTAACGCCGGAGGGTCATCAACGGCAATGTTCCATGGCCACGGTCAGGGCGAAGACAAAATTCAAGCCGATCGCGAACATTACTTGTCATTGGTTGGCGAAGAAGTAGTCGGCGCGATGTACAACACAGGCTTGCCACTCGTCGTGGTCGCAACCGAAGAGGTCAACGGCCACCTCCAGGCGGTCAGCGATGTCAGTGTGGACGCCAAAGTGGATGCCAGTCCGTCGCAGTGGAGCGAGGTCGAGCTTCGCGACCATGCTCAAAAGGCGATCGCTCCGAAATTGGGATCGCAGCACGACAAATTCGAAGACCGGTTCGGAACCGCAGTCGCGCAGTCGAAAGGGTCCAACGATATCGCAGACGTCTTGGATGCGGCACAAAATGGTCGTATTGATACCGTGATGATTCGCGACGGCGCACGTGAACTGAATCGCGTCAACCAAGTCGTGATCGAAACACTGCGAAACGGCGGAGATGTTTTCAGCAAGTTGAACGATGGCTCGAGCGAGGCTGCCGAAGTTGCCGCGATCTATCGATTCTAGGTTGAGATCATTGAATTGTTTTCAACTTCATTAACCCCTTGGGTGACCCAAATGCAAAATCAACGAACGCTTGTATTCTTCTTTG
>NZ_JBFHFD010000799.1:0-3429 GCF_041583735.1 Novipirellula sp. | reverse complement strand
GCCGGAATATCCATCGCGCCGATCCGCAGCGGCCCCCCATTGCCGAGACGGTGGGAATCGTACCCCAATCCAATACGAATCGCAGGAATCGGCATGCTCATGTGGGAAAACTCCAGAGAGGGGATAAATCGGGGGGAGAACGAAAAACGACGCCAGAAAACACAACATCCCCAAATACTGACCAACTGACCAGCGGATCTTCGGCACCAAAAAGCATTGCAAACAGGAGTGTGGGGTGGAATCGAGGTCGGCGTGGGGGGATCTACAGTCTTTGCTCTTGCACCCTACAATAACCGACCGTAGCCTCCGCGCGATGTACCGACCTTTGCTCGAGTCAGCCGTATTCATGTCGATTATCGAAGTCCGTCAATTAACCAAGTCCTACCGTGTCTACAAGAAACGCGAGGGTCTTTCCGAGAGTATCCGAGGACTTTTCCACCGCGAATACAGCGAGGTGGAAGCGGTTCGCGGGATCGATTTGGATGTCCAGCAAGGTGAATTCGTGGCCTTTCTTGGCCCCAATGGTGCCGGCAAAACGACGACGCTGAAACTGCTAAGCGGGGTGATCAATCCGACCAGCGGTACGGCGTCGGTGATGGGATACGTCCCCTGGCAACGCAAAAACGACTATCGTCGCCGCTTCGCCTTGGTGATGGGCCAGAAAAACCAATTGTGGTGGGACTTGCCCGCGCAAGAATCGTACCGATTGCATCAGCAGATCTATGGCATCGATGCCGACCAATTCAAAACAACGCTTGCGGAATTGACCGATCTGCTCGACGTCAGCCGATTGCTCAGCCAACCAGTGCGGGAATTGTCACTTGGCGAACGCATGAAGATGGAACTGATCGCGGCGCTGCTGCACAGCCCCGAGGTCCTGTTTTTGGACGAACCAACGATCGGGCTCGATGTGATCGCCCAGCACAACATCCAGAAATTTTTGCGGTACTACCAAGAGAAACGCAAGATCACGATTCTGTTGACCAGCCACTACATGAAAGACATCGCGGCATTGTGCAAACGGGTCGTGATTGTTGCCGATGGTCGCATCGAGTACGACGGATCCCTATCGGGGATCATCGACAAATTCTCGGGTTCCAAAATCATTACGTTGCAGTTCGCCGAAGGACATCGTCCGTCGATGTCGACGTTTGGCGAAGTCTTGGACGAAAATTGGCCCAAGGTCCGAGTACGAGTCAATCGAGCGGATGTACCGCGAGTGCTGGCAGAAACATTGCGAGACAATCCGATCGAAGACGTCGCGGTAGAAGATCCACCGCTGGAAGATGTGATTGCCGATCTGTTTCGCGAAACGTCCGAACGCAATCTGCAAAACGCCGCCAACGTTGCCGCCAGCGGGCGTTGACGCGACATTGTCGCCCCGCTTTTCCATGCGGGTAACGCTACGAATAATCGTCCATCGGCGGGCAGCTACAAACGAGGTTGCGGTCGCCATAGGCACTGTCGATTCGGCCAACGGTGGGCCAGAACTTAGCGTCTCGTAACCACGCCATTGGCCACGCCGCTTGCTCTCGCGTGTAAGGATGCTGCCAATCGTCGCTGCCGATCGCTCCCATCGTGTGGGGCGCGTGCTTCAGCGGGTTATCGTCCGCATCCATCTTGCCGTCTTCGATGCTTTGAATCTCGGCACGAATGCAGATCATCGCGTCACAGAATCGATCGAGCTCATCTTTGCTCTCGCTTTCGGTCGGTTCGATCATCAACGTGCCGGGCACCGGGAACGACATTGTTGGGCTATGGAAACCGTAATCCATCAAACGTTTGGCAATGTCGTCGATCTTTACGCCTGCAGACTTTTCGAACTTGCGACAATCGACGATGAATTCGTGGGCAACGAAGCCATCGGAATCGGTGTACAAGATGTCGTAGTGATCACTCAAACGCTTGGCCATGTAGTTCGCATTTAAAATCGCGACTTGCGTCGCTTTCTTCAGTCCCGACGCGCCCATCAACGCGATGTAGACGTAGCTGATCGTCAAAATACTGGGGCTACCATAGGGTGCCGCCGCGACCGGACCAATCGCGAATTCACCGGCGGTATCGGGACGCTCTACTGGATGTTCGGGCAAAAACGGAGCGAGCTGCGAAGCCACGCCGATCGGGCCCATTCCGGGACCACCACCGCCGTGAGGAATACAGAACGTTTTGTGCAAATTCAAGTGACAAACGTCCGCGCCAATCTTGCCAGGACTGGTCAACCCAACCTGGGCGTTCATGTTCGCACCATCCATGTAAACTTGCCCACCATGTTCGTGAATCAAGTCACAAACGCGTCGTACGGTGCTTTCATAGACGCCGTGGGTCGACGGATAGGTGATCATCAGACAGGCAATCTTGTCACTGTGCTGGACCGCTTTGGCATTCAGATCATCCATGTCGATATCGCCGCGGTCGTTGCACTTGACCGGCACCACTTTCATCCCCGCCATCACGGCGGATGCGGGATTGGTTCCGTGCGCAGACGTCGGAATCAAACAAACATTGCGTTCGTTTTTCTGGCCTGTCTTGGCCGCTTGATGCTCATGGTAGGCGCGAATCACAAGCAGTCCGGCGTACTCGCCCTGAGCTCCCGCATTGGGCTGCAAACTGACGGCCGCAAACCCCGTCACACTGCACAACCAAGCTTCCAATTCTCGGAACATATGAGTGTAGCCACGCCACTGTGTATCGGGCGAGAACGGATGAATCTCGGCAAACTCGGGCCAAGTCACCGGGATCATTTCGCTCGTCCCGTTCAATTTCATCGTGCACGACCCAAGCGGGATCATGCTGTGCGCGAGCGACAAATCGCGGCTCATCAACTTGAAAATGTACCGCAACAGCTTGGTTTCACTGCGATACGTGTGGAACACAGGGTGAGTCAAGAAATCGCTAGTGCGGGCAAATCCCGTAAGATCACAGAGTCCTTCGGCTTCCGCCTCGGCGAGCAATTCATCGATATCAAAACCGGTGTAATGACCAAAATTGAACGCAGCTAACAGATCCGCAACCAATCCGCGATCGCTGGTTTCATCCAGGGTCACGCCCAGAGAACCGTCATCGTATTCACGCAAATTGATTTGGCGTTCGCGCGCTGCATCGGCAACCTGGCGGGCGGCATGCGTGCGTCCTTTGCCCAAGCGAATTCGAATCGTGTCAAAGACGGGACCGTCATGAGTCGCTTTGTGACCGAGCCGCTCGAGTCCCTTGGCCAATGCGGCGGTGAACCCTTGCACGCGGCGAGCGATGCGGGTCAAGCCTTCGGGACCATGATAGACCGCGTAAAAGGAATTGATGATCGCCAGCAGTGCTTGGGCGGTGCAAATGTTGCTGGTCGCTTTGTCACGGCGAATATGTTGCTCGCGAGTTTGAATCGCCATGCGAAGGGCGCGGTTGCCATGGCTGTCTTTGGAAACGCCGATGATCCGG